>CAYMRG010000146.1:9271-10450 GCA_964392555.1 uncultured candidatus Brocadiaceae bacterium | reverse complement strand
CGTGCCGACCGTCGGGGCCAGCGGCGCGATCGCCGGCGTGATGGGCGCCTACCTGTTCCTCTATCCGCAGTCGCGCGTGTCGATGCTGGTCGTGTTCGGCTTCTTCGTCGACGTGATCGTGCTGCCGGCGCCGTTCTTCCTCGGCTACTGGTTCCTGCTGCAGATCCTGCAGGCCTGGTGGTCGGACGGGCTCGGCGGCGGCGTGGCGTGGTGGGCGCACATCGGCGGGTTCGCGCTCGGTGCGCTGGTCGCGGCCGGCCTGCGCCTGCTCGCCTGGCTGCGACCCGAACCGCCTGCCGTGCAGTTGCTGCGGCGGCGCTACGGCAGGTCGCCTTGGCAGTGACCGGTGCGGCGCGGGGCGCGCGCCTGGCCGCGGGCTCGTTCGCGTTCGCGGCGGTCGCCGGTGCCCAGCAGTCCCCGGCGGCGGCGATCGCAGCGGCGGCGGTGCCCGACGCCGCCGGCGTCGGCGTGCCGTGGGCGGTCGACGCGATCGCCGGCGGCGGCGCGGCCGATGTCGCCTCGGGCTGGACCAGCGCGCTGCGCGGCCTGCCGGGCGTCCGGCTCGTCGAACCGGCAGTGGGTCTCGGCGTGCCGATCGTGCGCGGCTTCGACGAGCGGCGCACGGTGCTGCTGATCGACGGCATCCGCATGAACCATGCGGCGCGCGGCAGCGAGGACCTCGCGATGTGGGCGGCGACCGACTGGCTCGCCAGCGATACCGTGACCCTCCAGCGCGGCCCGTCGGCCACGCGCTACGGCAGCGGCGCGGTCGGCGGTGTGGTCGCGGTGACCACGCCGGGCCTCGCCGGGTTCACCGGCGATGGGCCGACGATCGCGGGCAGTCTGCGAACGGGCTTCGCCGGCGCCGATCGCGCGGCGGCGCTGCGCGTCGACGGCCAACTTGCCTGGCGCCGCGCCTGCGGCCTCGTCACCGGCGTGCGGCTCGGCGGCGATGTCGCGGCGCGGGGCGACCGCGAGGGCGGCGACGACACCGGGCGGCAGCGCGACACCGGCTACCGCAGCGACGGCGTCGACATCTGGGTCGCCTCCGACGTGAATGGCGCCTACATGGTGGGCCAGACCAGCGCCGGCGAGTGGCTGGACTACACGGTCAATGTGGCGGCCGCCGGCAGCTACACGCTCACGCAGAAGGACAACAACGTCGTACAGATCCAGGGC
>CAYMRG010000146.1:0-9261 GCA_964392555.1 uncultured candidatus Brocadiaceae bacterium | reverse complement strand
AAGGTCGAGCATTGGCTGCACGAGCACACGGTGCTGGTGTTTCGTCACGACGAGACCGCGGTGCACGCCGTGCCGGCCGTGCAGGCGACCGCTGCGGCGACCGGCTACGCCGGCACGACGCCGGGCACCGACCTGCGTCGCGAACGCGACGTCGCGCGGTCGCTGACCTACCTGCAGTACCACCGCACCGAGATGCGCGGCCTCGCCCAGCGGATGGACTTCTCGGCGTCGTGGTGCGACGCGACGACCGACGAGCTGCGCGAACCGGCCGATGGCGACACGCTGCGGCAGCAGGTCGACGTCGGCACGTTCGGCACGTTCGCGCGGTTCGCCAGCGACCTGGGGGCGCTCGGCACCCTGGGCTACGGTCTCGATTGGTACCGCGACGACGTGCGCGCCCACCGCGCGCGGCGCACGCCGCGCCCCGGCGATGCAATCCAGGGACCGGTCGCGGACGGCCGCTACGACCTGTTCGGCGTGTTCGTCGAGGACGTCGTGCCGCTGGCCGAAGCCGCCTGCCTGACCCTCGGCGCGCGCTACGCGCACGGTCGGATCGCGGCCGATGCGGTGCACGACGTCACCACCGCCACCGCCTACCGCCTGGTCGAGGACTGGGACGACGTCGGTGCGGACGCGCGGCTGCTCATCGTGCTGAGCCCGGACCGCTGGCAGGCGTTCGGCGGCTATGGGCGCGCGTTCCGGTTGCCGGACTTCGGCGATCTGACGAGCGAAGCGCTGGTCGGCAGCGGCGAGGTCGAGGTGCCGGCACGGCAGCTCGCGCCGGAACACTACGACGCCTGGGAGATCGGCACGCGGTGGCACGGTGACGCCTGGCGGGTGCAGCTCGCCTGGTACCGGACCGCGATCCACGACCAGCTGCGGCGCCATCCTGACGGCTTCGACGTCGACGGCACCGCGCGCCTCGCCATCGCCAACGTCGGCGAAGGACACGTCGAGGGCTGGGAACTGGCGGGGTCGTGGCAGGTCGCGAACGGCGTGACCGTGCGCGGCGGTTGCACGCTGCAGTCCGGGCGCGTCGCGAACCGTTCGGCCAGCGGCGTGCGCGACGAGCCGTACGACCGCCTCCTGCCGCGTGCGGCGACCGCCGGCGTCGGTTGGCGCGCCGAAGACGGTTCGTGGGGGATCGAGCTGGCGGGGGACTACGCGGCCCGGTCCGGCGTCGGCTCGGCGGCCGACGGCCGCGACGTGCAGCGCATCCCGCCCGGCGGCACGCCCGGCAGCCTGGTGCTGGCGCTGCGCGGCACGTGCCGGCTGGCGGCGAACGCACACCTGGAGTTCGCCTGCGAGAACCTCGCCGACGTCGACGGCCGCGACCACGGCGCGGCCGTCGACCGCGCCGGACGCGGTCTCGTGCTGGGGCTGCGCGTCTCGTTCTGACGGACATTGCGGCGAGCCAACGCCCGGTGCCACCGAGCGACGCGCCCGGCTTCGGTTGCGAGCCGGAGTGTCGCCGGCCGGGTCGCATACAGTGGGCGGGGCGCGGCGCCGATGTTGGATCTGCCATGGCAGAACACCAGCTCGACTGTCGGGACCTGAAGTGCCCGATGCCGATCGTGCAGCTCGCGATGAAGATCCGCGGCGTGGCCGTCGGCGACGTCGTGTTCGTCGAGGCGACCGATCCCGCGTTCCTCGCCGACGTCCGCGCCTGGTCGCGCATGACGGGTCAGGCGATCGACGAGCTCGGCGACGGCGAGGTCAAGCGCGTGCGGGTCAACAAGGTGAAGGCATGACCACGGCGACGCTCGCCACACCCGGCCCCCAGACGGCCGAGGCGCCTGCCGGCAAGGAGCACGCCGCCGTCTACCTGGTGTTCAGCGGTGAGCTCGACAAGCTGCTGATGGCGTTCACGCTGGCCAACGCGAGCGCGGCGTCGGGCATGCGCACGACGATGTTCTTCACGTTCTGGGCGGTCAGCGCGCTGCGCCAGCGCGCCGCCGCGCGCGGCAAGAACCTGATCGAGCGGATGTTCGGCTGGATGCTGCCGCGGGGCAGCCGCGCCCTGCCGCTGTCGACGCAGCAAAGCGGCGGCATTGGGCCGCACCAGATCCGCAGGCGCATGCGCAAGCGCAACGTCGCGTCGCTCGAACAGCAGATCGAGATGGCGCAGGCGCTCGGCGTGCGGATCGTCGTCTGCGAGACGTCGATGGACCTGATGGGCTTCCGCCGCGAGGAACTGCTGGCGGGCGTGGCGTTCGGCGGGGCCACCGAATGCGTCGACGAGGCGGCACGGGCGCGGATCGCGATGGTGATCTGACATGGCCTACGACGACGGACAACCGCGGCGGCTGCAGGTCGTGCTGACCGCCGGTCCAGCGCAGCGCGAGCGGGCGACGCTCGGCCTGCAGGCGGCGCTCGCCGCCGCGGCGAGCGGCATCGCGACGTCGGTCTTCCTGACGCTCGACGCCACGGCGTGGGCCTGCGAGCCGCGCGCCGTGCCCGACGGCGCGACGGTCTACGAGCTGCTCGACCATCTGGCGGGCTTCGGCGTCGAGGTCACGTGCTGTTCGGCCTGCGCGATGGACCTCTGCGGGACGCGCAGCGCGGCCGGCGGCGGCGGCCGCGGCGGCGCCGCGACGCACGACGGCGTCTCGCTCACCGGCCTGACCGGCCTGATGGAGCGCGTCGCTGCCGGCGTGCCGACGATCACCTTCTGACAGCGAACATCGAGGAGATGCCATGGCCGGAATCGAACAACAGCGCATCGAGCACCTGGAGCGCCAGGTCGCCGCGTTGACGGCCGACAACCAGCGGTTGCGGGCCGAGGCCGAAGGCGTGGCGACCGCCAACGTCAACGCGGCACTGCAGCTGCTGGAGCTCAGCGAGACGCGGCAGCGCGAGCTGGTCGCCAAGAACACGTCGGTCGAGACCGCGCTGCGGGCGGCCGAGACGGCGTCGATGCAGAAGAGCCGGTTTCTGGCGAACATCAGCCACGAGATGCGAACGCCGATCAGCGGCATCCTCGGCATGGTGGAGCTGTTGCTCGACGGCCCGCTCGACGCCGGCCAGCGCGACTACGCGACGGCGATCGAGAAGACGGCCGAGACCTTCCTCGAGCTGGTCAACCAGATGCTCGACTTCGCGAAGATCGAAGCCGGGCGGCTCGACCTCGAGCAGATCGAATTCGACCTGTGGGAGACGGTCGAGTCCGTCGCCCAGATGAAGCAGGTCAAGTGCGAGCAGAAGGGTATCGACTTCGTCTTCCACCTCGGCGTCGGCGTGCCGCGGCGCGTCATCGGCGATCCGCTGCGGTTCCGGCAGGTCGTCACGAACCTCGCCGGCAACGCCGTCAAGTTCACCGAGCGCGGCTCCGTGATGATCTCACTGGAGCCCGTCGAAGGTGCCGCCGACCGGATCCGCCTGCGCATCGCCGACACCGGCTGCGGCATCGATCCGCACGCGGCGCAGCGGCTGTTCGAGCCGTTCGTGCAGGCCGAGGCGTCGATGTCGCGTCGGTTCGGCGGCACGGGGCTGGGGCTCGCGATCGCGCGGCACCTGGTCGAGGAGATGGGCGGCGAGCTGGGGTTCGCCAGCGTGCCGGGCAGCGGCACCACGTTCACCGTCGAACTGCCGGTGCGCGCGGTTGCCACGGCGCCGCCGGCGTCGCCCCGGGCGCGCACGCGCGTCCGGCTGCACGGCGTCTCGGCGGCGACGCGTCGCACGTTCCTCGACCACCTGCCGCTGCTTGGCTGTGAACTGAGCGAGGGCCTCGAGAGCAGCAACGTCGTGGTCATCGAGGCTGCGAGCAGCGATCCGCAGAGCATCACCACCCAGCTGCGGTCCGCGGACCTCCGTCAGCCCGTGCTGCTGATCCTGCCAGCGACCTGCACCGTGCGCGACGACCAGTTCGCCGCGCTCGGCGTGACCGCGACGATGCGGCGGCCGCTGCGCCCCACGCTGCTGGGCGAGGCGATCGCCACGGCCGCGCGGCCGGTGCGCGTCACCGAGCCGGCGCCGCGCGCCGACGCCGGCAAGCGCTTCGCGGGCCGGCGCGTGCTGGTCGCGGAGGACACGCCGGTGAACCGGCGCGTGGTGACCGCACAGCTGACGCAGCTCGGTTGCGAGGTCGAGGTCGCGGCGGACGGGCGCGAGGCGCTGGCCAAGGCGCTCGCCGGCCACTTCGACCTGGTGCTGATGGACTGCCAGATGCCGATCATGGATGGCTTCGAGGCGACGATCGCGATCCGCGCCCAGGACATCCGCGCCGGCGATCGGCCGGTGCCGATCGTCGCTCTGACGGCGAATGCGCTGGCCGGCGACCGCGAGCGCTGCCTGGCCGCCGGCATGGACGACTACCTGGCCAAGCCGGTGCGCGGTGCGCAGCTCGCCGCGGCCCTGTCGCGCTGGCTGTAAGGTCGGCCGCCGCCACCACCTGGCGCAGGAGCCCAGGAAGTCCCGCAACGGGACGCCAGGCCCGCAGCGTGGCTCAAGTTGATCGCGGTGGTGGTCGAAACACGGCTGGCGGCTCTGCCTCGCGGAGCTGCACGAGGCGCATGGAATCCGTCAACGAGATCAAGGAAGCCCTGTCAGCTCGTTCGCGCACCGCAACGCTCGACGAGCTGCGGAGCGAAGGGCGCAAGCGCGTTCGTCTGATCCGCGCCGAGCACATCGCCGCGATGGTCAGCGAGGCCGTGCATGCCGCGATCGAGGAATCGGGGCTGATCGACAAGACCGAGGTCGACCGCCTGGTCGACAAGAGCCGGCAGGAGTTCCGGACGATCCTGCGCGAACGGGAGCAGGAGCTGCAGCGCGCCCAGGACAACGAGCAACTGCTCGCCGAACGCGAGCAGGAGCTGGATGAACTGAAGGTGCGGTTCGCCGAGACGGCGGCAGCGCTCGCCGATACGCGCACCGAGATGGAGAAGCTCGGCGTCGAGCTGACGCGCAAGGACCGTGAGCTGCACGCCGCCGAGGTCGACCTGACCGACGCGCGCGCCGAACTCGCCGCGGCCCGCACCGCGCTCGACGAGGCGCGCACGGCGCTCGAAGAGGCCGCCAGCGCGCCGACGCCGACGCACGCGCCGGCCGGTGCGCCGATGAACGCGGATCTGCTGATGTCGATGATGAACGAGATGGCCAGCATGAAGGCCCAGCTGATGCAGCGGGCGGCGCCGGGCGCCGCGGCGCCGGCTGGCGGCGGCGCGGACTTCACCGCGGCGATCGAGAAGCTGACCGGCTCGCTGAACGATCGACTCGAGAGCATCGGCCGCAAGGTCGGCATCAGCTCGGCCGTCGACTCCGACGCGCCACTCGACTTCGGCGGCTTGTTCCGCGATGCGGACAAGACGCTCGAGTCCAACATGGACAACATCCAGGTCAAGCAGAAGGCCGGCGGCGGAATCGCGGCCAACCTCGCGCGACTGAAGAAACTCAAGGGCGGCAACTGACCGCTGTGACACGCATCACGGCCAGAGAAGGCGGAGACCAATGACGGAGCAGCACAACAAGTACGATCCCACCCACGAGCAGGGCGCCGATACTGCGGTCGCCCTGGGCAAGGGCCTCGATGTCGGCACGGCGAACCTCGCCGCAGCCGTCCAGAGCGACGAAGGCGGCATCACGGTGACCGTGGAGCGCAACGCGTTCCTCGACATCCCGAGCGACGTCTACAGCAAGAACATGCTGACGAAGCTCAAGGTGCCGTACATCGTCCACAACAACAAACTCGTCGTCATCGGCGAGGCGGCGTTCGAGCTCGCCAACGTGTTCGGTCGCGAGACGCGCCGGCCGATGGCGGACGGCCTGATCAGCCCCAACGAGCAGGACGCGCTGCCGATGATGAAGCTGATCATCAGCAAGATCCTCGGTGAGCCGCGCGTGCCGGGCGAGAACTGCTACTTCTGCGTGCCGGCCCCGTCGCTCGACGTCGACAACAACGTCGTCTACCACCAGGGCCTGTTCGAGAGCATGATCAACAAGATGGGCTACACGGCCCACGCGATCAACGAGGCCCACGCGGTGGTGTTCGCCGAGCTCGCCGAGAACGACTTCACCGGCATCGGTCTGTCGTTCGGCGGTGGCATGGCCAACGCCTGCATCACCTACAAGTCGATCCCGTGCCTGTCGTTCTCGGTGGCGCGCGGCGGCGACTGGATCGACAAGAACGTCGCCAACGTGCTCGGCTGCCCGCGCAGCAAGGCGACGCACATCAAGGAGCGGGGCATCGACATCCGCGACCCGAAGAGCCGCGAGGAAGAGGCCGTCGCGATCTACTACCGCAGCCTGATCAACTACGTGCTGCAGAACATCAAGACGCGCTTCGAGTCCGGCCGGAACATGCCGAGCTTCAACGCGCCGATCGACATCGCCTGCGCCGGCGGCACGTCGATGGTCGGCGGCTTCATCGAGGTCTTCCGCGACGAGTTCGCGAAGATCGACTTCCCGATCCCGGTCGGCCGCATCTTCCGCAGCGACGAGGCCCTGACGGCCGTCGCGAAGGGCTGCCTGGTCGCCGCCGCGATCGGCGAGAGCTGAGCCTCACGGCCCGGTCGTCACCGGGCCGACGCAGTGTCGCCCGCCGCCGAAGTGGGCGGCGGGGTGGCGCGCAGCAGGTTGCGCAGATGCTCCGTCTGCCGCGGGGTCGCCGCGTCGTCCAGTCGCAGCCGCCAGCGCTGCTCGGGCGGTGCGTCGTCGCGCCCGTCCAGCGACAGCCCGAACCACTGGAGCGCCTCGGCGTAGTCGAGTTCGTCGGTCGAGCGCACCGTGCGGTCGAACCACGGGCCGAGGTCCGTGCCGGCGGCTTCGCTGGCCACGGCTTCGAACTCCGCCGGCGTGAAGCCGCGCGCACCGCCGTAGCGGCGGTACGCCTCGGGCACGACCGCGTCGAGACCGCGTTCGCCGGCGCTCGCCGTGCGCAGCCGCGCCTCGAGCAGGAACGCGACCACCGGTCCCTTGACGTAGTAGCTGATCGTGGTGCGCGGATCGCCGCCGACGCCAGAGGTCGAGTCGTTCCAGACCGACGAGGACGCCGCGGCGAGCGTCTGGCGGTGGCGGCCGGGCGAGCGCTGCAGGGTCCGCACGTGGCCGGCGACGAGCGCGAGCCAGGCGGTCGAGTCGATCGCGCCGGCGCGGACCAGCGCCAGGTCGCCGAACCAGGTCGTGAAGCCCTCGGTGATCCAGAGGCTCGGTGTGGTCGGCGGGTGCTCGTAGTCGAACGGGCCGAGCTCGGCCGGCCGCAGGCGCTTGCCGTTGAAGGCGTGCGCGTACTCGTGGGCGAGGAACGACAGGAACCCGGGGTCGTCGGCGCGCGCCGCGCGCGACACGGAGACCAGCGTCGAGGCACCGTGCTCGAGACCGCCGTAGAAGCCGCCGAAGTCGGCTAGGAAGACGTAGCGATCGAACGGCACGGCGCCGAACGTGCTGCACAGCTCGGCGGTGACGCGGCCGAGCGTCGGCAGCAGCGGCGCGGGATCCCAGGGGCCGACGTCGCCGAACTGCGCCCATTCATGGTGGGCACCGAGCACGTCGAAGCCGGCGGTGGCGATCGCGCCGAGTGCGATCGGGGCATCGAGCAGGGCGTCGTAGTCGGCGGCGACGAACCGGCCGTCGGCGGCCTGCGGCAACGCCGTCGCGACCGCGGCGAACTCTGGCGGCAGCTCGACCGTGAGCGCGTGCGGGCGCGCGAGTCGGCCGACCTCGCCGACGAACGTCGCCGGGCCGCAGAACACCGCGTAGCCGGCGCCGAAGTGGTTCTCGGTCACCGAGCCGCGCTCGCAGTGCAGCGTGTAGGTCACGACCGTCGTCGCGGCGCCGTGCGTGACGATCCGCCAGCGGTTGTCGGCGGGATGGTCGACGGGCAGCGACGTGTCGCCGGCCGCGGCCGTCAGGCTGGCGATGCGTTCGTGGTAGGCCTGGCGACGGTAGTAGCCCGGCGACCAGACCGGCAGGAACAGTTCGAGCGCGTCCTGGCCCGCGGTCGGGAACTCGGCGCGGACCTCGGCGAGCCGCGCGGCGACGTCGACGATGCGCAACGTGTAGTGCGGCGCCTGCGCGCCGAGCGGAGCGAGCGTCGCCGCGATCGCCGTGACGACGGCCCGGGGGTTGGCAACCGGCGAACGGAGCTTCACAGCGTCAACACCACGCGGACCCAGTTGGTGACCTGACGTTCGACCGGTCCGTTCGGGTCGAAGGTCAGCGCCGCGAAGTAGAGCGGCAGGCCGGCCAGGAACGGCAGGTAGGGGACGAACATCTGCGGCGCCGCGAAGCCGTTGCCGTCGAGCGTGCCCTGGAAATCGACCAGGAACGGAATCGGCTGCAGGCTGAGCTCGAGCAGGAAGCCGAAGTTCAGCGGCAGCAGCTTGCCGGCCGGCAGCGGTGTGCCGGGCGAGAAGCCTTCGCTCATGCAGAAGAGGAACTGCTGCCCGGCCTCGCCGGGCAGCCGCAGCGTCATCGGCAGGTTCGTGCCGAGCACGGCGGTCGCCGGCGCCTGCACCGGCAGATCGGGCAGCAGGAACGCGAGGCTCTGCCGCAGCAGCTGCGCGCGCGTCGCCGGATCGACGATCGTCTCGAGCGGCAGCCCGAACACGACGGTGCGCGCGCCGGTGGCGGGCGTGATGCGCTGGATGCCGGCGGTCAGGCCGTTGCCGTAGCGCAGGCAGATCGTGCTGTTCGCATCGGTCGGCGCGAGCACGTCGGGGTAGTCGACGTCGTAGGTGCCGTGCGTGCCGTCGTCGAAGCTCGCGGCCGGTTCGCCGGCGCTGACGGTGCCCGGCAGGCCCGCCTGCAGCAGGTGCGTGTTGGCATCGTCGGCGACGTAGGTCGCGCCGAGCTGGTTGCGGTAGAAGGCGCGATCGGCGGCCGAACCCTGCGCGTCGAGGTCCCAGGCGACCTCGGCACCGCTGACCAGCAGGCTGCCGCCGCCGCCGAGATACGCCTGCACGAGCGCCTGTTCGAGCGAGTCGAAGGTCTGGTCGGCGGTGCTCTCCTCGCCGAGCGACCAGACGACCGCAGCATAGTTCGGCAGACCGACGCGCAGCAGCCGCACGGCCTCGTTGGTCGCGGCGTCGAAGCCGAGCGAGTAGTTCGCGTCGCGGCGCAGGCCGTCGCCGAACAGCCGCAGGTAGTCGCGCGTGTTGTCCGGGCCCTTGACGTAGCGGTCGAGGCGGTCGAAGCCCTGCACGAGCAGCGCGGTCGCGGTGCCGAGGTGGTCGGTGCCCGCGGTCAGCACTTCGGTCGGGAACGAGCGCCCGGTCGCGTTCCAGGCGCGGACGCGGAACGAGCGCAGGCTGTGGTGCGGCAGAGGTC
>CAYMRG010000145.1:0-10504 GCA_964392555.1 uncultured candidatus Brocadiaceae bacterium | reverse complement strand
TGTTGGGGCGCAAGACGCCGCCACCCCCCCCCCCCAGCCAGAACCCCCGCGCGCCCGCCCCCCGGGGGCCCGGGCCGCGGCCCCGCGGCGGATCGCGGCGGTCGCGAGGACCGCCGCATCAGGCGATCAGACGTCGCCCAGCAGGCCCTTGATGCCGTTGGTCGTGATCGCGCCGAACGCGTTCACCGGCACGGCGTCGAAGGTCGCGACCTGCGTGAACAGCTGGAAGCCGACCAGGCTCAGCGGGGTCGCAGGCACCGCGAACGAGTACGGGTGGCTACCGGCCGCCGGCAGCCACGGGCCCTCGATGACGTCGAGCGTCGACCGCAGCTGGCAGCCCGGCATGCCCAGGAAGAACAGGTCCAGGACGCCCGGGTCGGCCGTGCCCCAGAGGGTCACACCGAACACCGTCGTCGGCGTGATGTTGCTGGCATTCAGGTTCCAATTGGTGCCGAGCACCGGACGGGTCGTCGCGGCGAGCACCGACGGGGTGACGTCCGCGCCGGAGGCGAGCTGCGCCGGGGTGCCCGTCGCGAGCGAAACCGAGCCGAGGTCGACCGAGGCGCCGGGCGCGCTCACGCCGACCAGGTGGGCCGAGCCGAACGCGCTGGTCGTGTCACCGTCGATGCTGACCCAGACGATCGTCACGATGCCCGAGGCCAGGTCGAGCTGGAACTGCAGCGTGCTCGGGTTGGGCGTAGTCGTCGCCGAGTAGTTCTCGACGCCGACGAACGAGACATAGAGCACGCCGCCGACTTCCTCGGCGTTGATCGGGCCGCTGCCGGCCTCACCGGAGTTGAAGTCGTGCCACGAGTAGATGCCACCCGAGGTGCTGTTGTTGAAGCCGGCGTTGGTCGGCGTGTAGCTGCTGGTGCCCGGGTAGTCGAGACCCGTCGCACCGAAGCCGAGGATGCCGTTGCCGCTGACCTGCAGCGCCGTCTGCGCGCCGTACGGCGTCGGCAGGGTGCCGGAGCTGATGTTGTAGACGACGACGCCATCGTCACCGGTGGCCAGCGTCGTCGGCGCAACCGGCGTGTGGTAGAACGCCGCCGCGGTGCCCGGCAGCCAGATGCCCTGGTAACCGGTGCCGGTCGGGATCAGCTGCAGCGAGTTGCCGCTCAGCGTGGTCGAGGCGGTCGCCGCCGTGGGGAACAGCTCGTAGAACGAGCCGGACGACGAGCCGCAGCTGGCGCCGAGGGTCGTGTTGGTCGCGAACGAGCCGCTCGCCGGAGACAGGTAGACGTCGACGCGCGCGATCGAGCCCGCCGCTTCGGACCAGCAGGGCTGGCCGCCGCCGGCGCCGATGCCGAACTGCGTGCCGAAGCGCGTGATCGTCGTCGGGATGCCGAGGAAGTCGCTGGTGAACGCGCCGGCGACGCCCGCGTAGGAGTTGTAGGAGGTCGTCGAGCCGACGGCGGGGTTGCAGGCGCCGAGGACGCCGTAGAAGTTGCCCGGGACGAGCGGGATGGAGGTCGGGATCAGCGAGCCGCCAGCCGTCGTGTTGTCGTAGAACAGCGTCGTGCCGACGACCGTGCCTGGGTAGGCCGGCGGAGCCGTGGTGCCGAGGTCGATGACCTCGACGACCTGGAACGGCTGGACGGCCTCGTTCGGGACGCTCAGGCCGGTGATGACGGCCGGGCCGGGCGCCTGGAACCAGAAGCCACGCGTCAGCGTGGACGTGAACGTGCTGCCGAATGCCGGAACCGGCATTTGGGCGAGGGCGGTGCCGGCGAGCAGGGCGCCGACGAGAAGAGAGGTCATTCGCATGGATCGATCTCCAGAAAGGGGAGCGAGGGTAAGCAACCGTGGCATGCCGCGGGGCAACTTCCACGGTGGCAGGGTCGGAGAAGTTAACCACATTCCCGATGGCCGCAAGGCAGCCAAGAGGGGGCGTGGGTGGGTGGGTGGGTGGGCTCTGATCTACTACTCCCGCGCTTCCTCGCCTGGCGAGCGGATTCGCCGTTGGCGAGCGGGAGTAGGAGTCGCCCCTGGAGACTCCAGCGTGCCTGCGGCCTCTTCTGGCGGCGCGTAGCGCCGCGCAACCTTTGGTTGCGGCCGCAGGACGCGCAGTTGCTGTCCAGCGTACGTGGCGCGGCGCGAGGCGGGCCCGTCCTGCTGCCGAAGCTGCGTGGTGCGGTCGGTCCCACGGACCGCATGATGCCGGCATGAGCCAACGTCCTTACGTGCTGGGTACCGGTGACGACGAGCTGGTGCGTCTCGGCTTGCAGCACCGCCTTTGGAGCGATGCCGCGCACGCCGCCTGGCGGGCGGCGCAGGTTGCGCCCGGCCAGCGCGTACTCGACGTCGGCTGCGGGCCTGGCTTTGCGGCGTTCGATCTCGCGCAGTGGGTGACGGCGAGCGGGGCCGTGGTGGCGGTGGACGAGTCGGCGAACTTCGTCGCATTCGTCGCGGCGCAGGCACAGGCGCGCGGCCTGCCGCACCTGCGCGGCGTCGTCGGCGATGTGCAGCGGCTCGACGCCGTGCTCGACGGCGAAGCGCCGTTCGACCTCGCCTACGCGCGTTGGGTGCTGTGCTTCGTCGCCGACCCGGCGGCCGTGGTGCGGGGCGTCGCCGCGCGCCTGCGCCCGGGTGGTCGCCTCGTGCTGCACGACTACTTCAACTACGGCTCGATGACGCTCGGACCGCGTTGCCAGAGTCACGATCGCGCCGTCGCGGCGACCATCCGCAGCTGGCAGGCGAAGGGTGGGGATCCGGACGTCATGGGTCGCGTGCCGGCGATGCTGTTGGACAACGGCTTTGCGATCGAGCACCTGCAGGTCCACTCGCGCGTCGCGCGCGGCGGCGACGCGATGTTCGTCTGGGTGGACACGTGGTGGCGGACGTTCGCGCCGAAGCTCGTCGCGATGGGGCTGCTCGCCGCGGCGGACTGCGAGCAGCTGTTCGCCGACCTGGCGGCGGTCCACGCCGAGCCGTCGCGGTTCGTGCAGTGCCCGCCGGTCTACGAGTTGATCGCGCGCAAGCTCTGACCGGCGGTGGTCGCCGGGGACCTGGTCGGTCGCGCGGTCCATTGCTTCGTCGCGTGCGCCGCCGATCGGCGCCTTCTGCCACGTCGTGCCCATCTCGAGCAGGTTGACGAAGAAGCCGTTCCCTCAGTCTGCCGGCAGTCGCGCCGACACCGTCGCATGGCCACGCAACTCCGCCAGCGATCGCGCGGTGTGCCCCATGGCAACCCGACCCGGATCGGCACCGTGCTTCAGCAACGCTTCGACCTTGCGCAGGTCGCCGGCCTCGGCCGCGCGATGCAGCGCCGAGAAGCCGCGATGGTCGATGGCGTCGACGGCCGCGCCGTTCTCGAGCAGCCACGTGAAGGCGTCGGCGTCGGCGCTTTGGCTGGCCGTCATCAATGCCGTGGCGCCTTCGCTCGAGCGCGCGTCGATCGGACAGCCGGAGCGAAGGACGAAGGCCAGCGCCGCCGGTCCGCCGGCGATGGCCCAGTGCAGCGGCGTCAGGCCATCGCCGGCCAGCAGATCCGGCGGCAAACCGGCGTCGATCTGGGCCTTCGCCGCCGACCAGTCGCCGCGCGCGATGGCGATGTGCAGCAGCGAGTGGCTGCGCAGCGGCTGCTCGGGTGTGACGAACGGGATGTCGTGGTGCGTTGCGAACAGCGCGCGGTTGCCGTAGAGCGAGAAGCAGTAGGTGGCCGCCTTCTGGGCGTCCGCGGCCAGCTCGTCGGGCAGCGGTGCCGGGTGAACGACACCCAGCACATGGCTGCGCACCAGGAACTCCAGGCTGCGCGCGGCGAACTCCGGTGCCTCGTCGTCGTCGGTGAGCGAACCATGCAGCTCGGTGACGTCGAGCCATTCGCCGCTCTGCGCCGTGCGGGCGATGGCCACGACCTGACGCTGCCAGCTGCGCACGATCTGGATCGCGCCGCCGTGGTGGAACAGCGCCCACTTGTGCTCCATGCACCGCGGCAGGAACAGCGGCCCATCGGCAAGCAGCCGATCGCGACGATAGCGCAGGGCCAATGGGATTCGCCGCGCGGACTCGGGGTGCTGGTCGGCGAACGCGAGACCATCCTCGCTGTCGAACGAGATCGCGTTGCTCGCTGCCTGCGGGTTGCGGCTCCACGCCGTGACCTGCTGGGTCAGCCCCCGCACGTCGAGCAGCGGCACCTGCCAAGGGTTCTGCGCAGCTGGCAGCCAGGTCGGTTCGGGTGCGGATCCAGTCATGGCGAGCTCGTGCCGGTTCGCAGGGACTATCGCCGAAGGGTGAACACGCGCAGCTCCGCCGCCGCATCGCCCTGGCTGGGTACGGCGACCAGCAGCTCGTTGCGCTCGGGCACCAGGAGACCGGTCCGCGCGCCGCGCCGCGTGGCGATGCGTTCGCCAGGCCGCAGCGCGCCGTCGCGCTCCTCGAGCACCTCGACGAAGCCGGCGCCGCAGACCGCGTAGACGAGATGGCGGCTCGCGTCGACGAACAGGTCGTCGACGTCGCCGGCGAGGTCGAGCGTCTGCACGGCCTTGCCGTCCGCCGTGCGCGTGACGAGGCGCGCCGGGTTGCGGCAGCCGAGCAGGATCCAGCGCGTCTGCTGCTCGTCGTCGATGGCGAGCGCCATCGGGAAGTTGCCCCCGGCCTCGTCGATCCGCCACGGCTTCCGCGCCTGCAACCTGCGCACGTCGACGACGGCGACCTGCTGCGCCGACGGCACGTTGACGTAGGCGCGCCGGCCAGCGCGGTCGAGCTGGAACGACTCGGGATGGCCGTCGAGCGGCACGCGGCCGACGAGCTGCCAGGTGTCGACGTCAAAGGTGACGAGCGCGCCGTCGCAGCCGACGAACAGCCGCCCGGAGGCCGCGTCGTAGCGGACGTTGTCGGCATCGTCGCCGACCGCGACGCTCGCCCGCGACTTGCCGGTCTCACCGTCGAGCACTTCGCAGGTGCCGCTGCCGCCGCACGCGACGACGATGCGGTCGCGGTCGGCGAGGTAGGCGATGCCCTGCGGTTCGTGCAGACCGCGCAGGCTCTGGACGTGCCCCTTCGCCTTCAGGTCGACCACCTCGACGCTGCCGTTGCCGAGCGCCGCGAGGTAGGCGCGGCCGCGCGCGAGGTCGACGGCGAGGTGGTCGATGCGGCCGGCGACGTCGGGCAGCGCGATCGTCGCGGCCAGGCGGAGCGCGGGTGGCGCCGATTCGGTTGGCGGCGGTTCGGGCAGCGTCGTCTCCTGCGCCGGAACGACGTCCGCGAAGGCCGCCGCGAGCACCAACGCCAGCCGCGGCGACCGGCTCATCGCTGCACCTCGATGTAGTAGAGATCCGTCGCGACCTCGAACTCCTCGGCGCGCAGCGACGTCGGCAGCGACGCCCATTCGGTGGTCGGCTGGATCGTCTGCCAATGGCCCGGACGGCCGACGCGCACCGGCATCGCGAACGCCGCTTCGTCGGCCTGCCAGCGGAACGCGACCTCGCCCTTCGCCGCGTCGAACTTCAGCTCGAGCACCGGCAGCTTCGTGTGCCGCAGGTACTGGTCGAACACCGGCGTCAGGTCGGTGCCGAGCTGCGCGTTGACCCAGGTGACGAGTTCCTCGGTGAGGATGTTGCGGTACTTGAAGTGCTGGAACAGGTCGTGCAGCAGCGTGCGCCAACGCGCATCGTCGTCGACGACCGAGCGCAGCGTGTGCAGGAACAACGCACCCTTGAAGTACTGGTCCTGGCTCGGGCTGCGGTGGGCGCCGCGCCGCGTGATGATCGGCTCGCGGTTCGCGACCTTGGCCTTGTAGCCGTTCGTGTAGCGGATCATGTCCTCGTAGCCGAACAGCTCCTCGACGTAGAGGCATTCGAGGTAGGTCGCCCAGCCCTCGTGGATCCACATGTCCGACGCGTCGGCCGCCGACACCGCGTTGCCGAACCACTCGTGCGCGCTCTCGTGGATGATGATGAAGTCGAACTTCGGACTGACGCCGACGCCGGTCCAGTCGCGGCCGAGGTAGCCGTTGGTGAAGTGGTTGCCGTAGGTGACGGCGCTCTGATGCTCCATGCCCGAGTACGGGACCTGCACGAGCTTGTAGCCGTCCTTGGCGAACGGGTACTCGCCGAACCACTTCTCGTAGGCCTGCAGCATCGGCTTCGCCTGCGCGAACTGCGCCTTCGCCTTGTCGAGGTCCTCGGGCAGCGCGTAGAAGTCGAGCGGCATGCCGTGCAGCTCGTCGCCGAAGTGTTCGTACGCGCCGACGTTGACCGACACGCAGTAGGGGTTGATCGGATACTGCACGAGCCAGTCCCAGCGCGTGTAGCCGTCGCCGAGGTCGGTGCTGCCGAGGAACGCGCCGTTGGAGACGTCGACGAGGCCGTTCGGCACTTCGATGCGCATCCGCATGCCGTCGACCTCGTCGCGCCACTGGTCCTTGCACGGCCACCAAGATTTCGCGCCTTCGCCTTCGCACGCCGTGTAGATCCACGGCCGGCCGGCCTTGTCCTTGCCGAACGTGAACGCGCCGAACCGCCCGTTGGTGCGCGGGCGGCCCGAGTAGTGGAACGCGATCTCATAGGTGCGCCCGGCCTGCAGCGGCTCGGCGAAGTCGACCCAGACCGTGTCGAGCTCGCGTTCGTAGTGCAGCTCCTGCGCGCCGAGCAGGATCTTGTCGACCGCGAGGTCCTGGTGCAGGTCGAGCTGGATGCGCCGATCGGCCGTCAGCATGCGGAAGCGGATCGTGTTGACGCCGCGCAGCTGGCGCGCCTCGGGATCGATGCGCAGGTCGAGCTGGTAGTAGACGAGGTCGTTGTTGGCGCGCTGCGGCCCGTACTCGCCGACGAGCTGTTCGGCGCGCGTCGGTTCGCGGTCGGGATCGAGGCGTTGGCGGCCTTGGGCGGGGCTCGGCGCGGCGAGCAGCGCGGCGAACGGGAGGGCGAGCAGGAGCGGGTGGGGGTGCATGGGTCGCGGTCGCGGCATCGTCCCGCAGCCGGCACCGATCGTGCAATGGGCGGGTCGTGTTGCCGGGAACTCGGCCGGGCGTTGTGTCGTTCGGCCGGGTTTGCCGCTGACGTCCGTGACTCTGGAGACTCCGATGCATCGCGCCCGATCCCTTCGCTTCGTCTGGTTTTCGTTCGTGACGTCGGTGATGGCGACGCTGGCGGGCTGCGCCCGCGAGGCGTCGCACGTAGTGCTGGCCAACGGCCGCCAGATCCCGGCGGTGGTCGCCGCGCAGGCGGACGCGTGGATCCGGGAGCAGGGGAAGTCCGGCAGCTCCGGCACGCTGCGCGAACGCTTCGCCGAGGACTTTCTCAGCGGTTTCATGGCGGGGAGCCTGTACCCGAACGCGCCCGACGGCTATGCGGCAGGCGTCGCCTGGCGGACGGCCCATCCCGACAGCGTGCGCGACGTCATGCTGGGGTACGGCTTCGAGGCGGTCGCGTGCGATGGCGACTACCTCGCCGGTTTCGAGGTCAGCGCCTTCGCTCCCGCCGGGAACGCGGCCGAGAAATGGTGGGTCGAAGCGACGCCCGCGCTCCCCGAGACGCACCGCGAGGCCTCGGCGCTGGCGACGTCGCGGTCCGTGCACGTCGTCGGCTTCCTGAGCCCTGTCGGCAGCTATGGCCATCTCGGCCAGTACCCGCGCCGGCTGTTCGCGACCGAGATGGTGGTGCGGAAGTCCTGAGCGCGGGGGCAAGCGGCGCATCGGGAGCCGGCCCATGGGTGGCGGTCGAGGCGCGCCCGAGGGAAACTGTCGCCGTGCTCCGCCGCCCATCGCCGCTCGTTCTGCTCGCCCTCCTCGGCGCCGCCTTGCCGGCGCAGGTCGCCAAGCCTTCCCAGGACGAGCTGCTGGCGCGAGAACTCGCCCAGCCGTTCCTGGCCAAGGCGGCATGGACGACCGACTACGATGCCGCGTTGGCGAAGGCGAAGGACCGGCAGACGCTGGTGTTCGCCTACTTCACGACCGTCGAGCATTGAACGCCGTGCAAGCTGACGGAGGCGGGTCCGCTCTCCGAACCGGCGTTCGCGACGTTCGCCGCCGACTTCGTGCTGTTCTGCCATCCCGAGTCCGACGCCAAGGGCGCCAGGCACAAGGGGCTCGGCAAGCAGCTCGGGATCACGGGGCTGCCCGGCATCGCGTTCCTGACCGCCGACGGCGAGGTCGTCGTGCAGATTCCGGCGTCGCGCCACAGCGTCGCGCAGTTCACGCAGTACGCGGCGCGGGCGCGGCAACTGCTGGCGTGGCGCGCGGCGGCGGCCGACGGCGAGCCGCGCGCGGCCGCGGCGCTGCTGATCGCGCGCCTCGAAGAGCGCCAGGTGGATCGGCAGGGCGCGCTGACGGCCAGGGCGCAGTTGCGTGACGAGACCGACGCCGAGCGCGCGCGGCTCGACGAGCTGCTGCTCGATCGCCGCATCGAATCCGAGCTGCAGGCGATCCACGACGACGCGGCGGCGCGGCGCCAGCTCGGCGCGCGCTACCGCGCGATGCTGCGGGACGGGCCGCGCCCCAGCGCCGCGGTGACGCGCGGGTTCTGGTTCGTGATCCTCGAACATGCCGAAGCCACCCGTGATGCGGATGCCTTCGCGGCGGGCCTCGACGGTCTGCGCGCGAACCTCGCGCGGACCGGCGATGGCGAACCGTGGGCGGTGAAACTGCTCGCCGAGAACGAGCAGAAACTGGCCGCGCTGCGCGGGCGTGCGACGCCCAAGGTGTGAAGGCTGGGAGAAGCACCAGGAGCAGTGGCAGCCGTGGGGCAGCGACCGCGCCTACCACCACCTCGGCAGCGTGCGGACGTTCCTCGGCATCGGCCGCGGCCTCGGCGAGGCGATGCGGCGATGCTGCCGCGCGAGGCGGCCGTCACTTCGCCTTCAGCGCGGTGATCCGCGCGCGCAGCGCCTTCGCCCCGGCGTCGTCGCCGAGCATGTCGCTCGCGGTCGCCATGTCCTGCAGCAGTTGCACGTGGCTCGGCGAGCCGGGCTCGAGGCGCTGGTCCATCGCCTCGGCGCGCCGCCAGCAGGTCAGCGCCTCCGCGAGGCGCTCCTGCATGGCGAGCAGCTTGCCGAGGTTGGCGAACACGTTCGCGAGCGCGCGATCGTTCGAATGGGTCTCGTCGCCGCCGACCGCGATCGCGCGCCGCAGCAGGGCCTCGGCCTCCTCGTTGCGGCCGGTCTGCGCGCAGATCGTGCCGACCAGCGACAGCGGCAGCACGAGCCGCGGGCTGTCGGCGCCGTAGACCGGCTCGGCCAGCGCCAGCGCTTTGCGGAACTGCGCCTCGGCCGCCTCGGTGTCGCCCTGCCGCAGGCGCAGGTTGCCGAGGTTGCCGGCGAGCTGCGCCGCGAGCGCGTCGTTGCCCTCGGGCAGCAGCGCGATGGCGCGCGCGAACGCGGCGTCGGCCGCGGCGAGATCGTGATCGGTCAGCAGGTGGGTGTTGGCGACGTTCTGCCAGTGGTAGGCGAGGCGCAGCGCGTCGTGTTCCTGC
The DNA here is from genome assembly GCA_964392555.1 of uncultured candidatus Brocadiaceae bacterium. Classification (GTDB taxonomy): domain Bacteria; phylum Planctomycetota; class UBA1135; order UBA1135; family UBA2386; genus CAYMRG01. The sequence goes on along the minus strand of CAYMRG010000145.1, from coordinate 1,094 downwards.
TCGCGCAGCGGCAGGGCTTCGGCGAGCAGCCGCAGCGCCGCCGTGCCGTCACCGTGCCGTGCGGCGATCGTGGCGAGGCCTTCGAGGCACTTGGCCGTGACGATCGGTGACGCGAGGCCGAGGCGGCGCGCCATCGCCAGCGCTGCCGTGTAGAGCGGCTCGGCCTCGTCGTAGCGCTGGGCGCGCAGCAACGCCCAGGCGTGCACGTGCAGCGCCTCGACCAGCCGCGGGTCGTCGCCCTGGATGTGGGCCCGCAGCGCGTCGTGGGCGCGCGCCGTGTAGCCTTCGCCGGTCGCGAAGTCGCCGAGCGCGACGTAGACCTCGCCGAGGATCAGCAGCACGCGCGCGCCGGCGAACGGGTCCGCTGTGGCCTGCTGTTCGAGCTTCGCCTTGCCTGCGTCGAGGATCTCCTTCGCGGTGGGCTGCCGGCCGGCGGCGAATTCCGGGTTCGCACCGACGAACAACCAGCGCAGCATCTCGGTCACCTGGTTGGCGACGCGCGCCTCCTCGCGCGCCGCCTGCTCGGCGCGTTCTGCGCGCATCGCCCAGGCCACCGCGGCGGTCGCGCCGACGACCAGGGCCAGCGTCGCGCACAACACCCCGGCGACCAGCCCGCGGTGGCGCCGCGCGAACCGCCGCACGACGTAGCCGGTGGTCGCGGGACGCGCCTGGATCGGTTCGTGCGCGAGATGGCGGCGCAGGTCGTCGGCGAGGGCCTGCGCGGACGCGTAGCGGCGGTCGGGCTCCTTGCGCAGCGCCTTCTCGGTGATCGTCTGCAGGTCGCCGCGCAGCCGCGGATCGAACGTGCCGAGCGGTTGCGGCGCTTCCTCGAGGATGCGGCGCAGGCTGCGCGTCAGCGGTTCGCCGGCGAGCGCGATCGGTGGCACGCCGGCCAGCAGCTCGTAGCCGATAGCGCCGAGCGAGTAGACGTCCGAGCGCACGTCGACGGCGTCGAACGCGCCGTTGGCCTGCTCCGGGCTCATGTAGGCGAGCGTGCCGAGCACCTGGCCGGTCTGTGTGCGGTGAGCGTGCGTCCGTTCGTTGTCGACGAAGCGGGCGAGGCCGAAGTCGAGCACCTTGGCGCGGCCGTCTTC
>CAYMRG010000144.1:0-10607 GCA_964392555.1 uncultured candidatus Brocadiaceae bacterium | reverse complement strand
GTGCTGCGCCGCCACGCGCTCAGCGGCACGTTCGCGATCGTTCGCGCCGACGGGTCCAACTGGTGGGACGCCGCGAACACGGCCGGCGAGACCGGCGGGCTGCTGCTCGGCAGCGGCCAGCTGCTGACCGAATTGCGCGCGCAGGGCGACCACGCGACGCCGATGGCCTCGCTCACGCTGGCCGACGTGCTGGTCACCGAGGTCGCCGACACGCTGCCGGAGCCGATGCGCTCGCCGGACGACGGCGCGCCGCCGACGATCGGCTCGGCGCGCGTCGCGCGCCTGGCGGCGGGCGACCGCGACGAACGGCTCGTCATCGAGGTCGAGGCATCGGCCGATGCAACGGTCCGCTGCGCCATCGCGGGCCTGGCCGTCGACGTGCCGCTCGCGGCGGATCCCGGCCGCGACGGCCTCTTCCGCGGCGCCTGCGACGTTCCGGCCGGCACGCCGGTGCCGCGCGCCGTCGTCACCGCACGTTCGCCGTACGGCCTGATCGCACGGCGGGAGGTGACGCCGTGAGCCGCCGTTCGCCCGTCGCCACCTTCGCACTGCTCGCCCTCGCCGTGCTCCCGACCGCCTGCACCAGCATGGGCGCCACGAACCGCGAGGCCCCCGAACTCGCGGCGTTGCGCGGCATGGGTTACCGGATCGCCGTGATGCCGTTCGGCAACGACGCGCCGGCCGACGGCTTCCTCGGCGAAGCGCTCGCGCCGGTCGGCGAACTGCTCGCGCTCGAACCCGGCCGCATGGCACCGATGCGCGACCGCGTCGCCGCGCAGCTGCGGCGCGACGTGATCGCGTGGCTGCAGCAGACGACGTTCGAGGTCGTCGATCCGTGGTTCGCCGACACCCGCCTGACGCACGCCGGGTTCACGGCCGATGCGCTGCGCGATCCGGCCAACGCCGCGGCGATCGCGCGCACGCTCGAATGCGATGGCGTGGTGTTCGGCGACGTCACACGCTGGAACCGCAGCTACTACGTCGTGCAGTCGACCGCCGAGGTGGCGCTGCATCTCGAACTGCGCGACGGCACCAGCGGCAAGTCGCTGTTCGCCAGCGAGCGCAGCGAGACGGTCGGCTCCGGCCTCACCGGCGGACCGACCGGCTACGTGTCGGCGTTCACCGAACCGCTGGCCGGCCTGCGCGGCTCCAACCTGCAGGCGCTGCTGCGCTCGGTCGCGCGCCACGTCGCGACCGACCTCAACGGCGGCGAACTCGGCGCCGTGCTCGGCCCGACCTCGCCGCGCCTCGCGGTGGTCGCGATCGCGCAGGAGCACGCGGGCCCGTTCCACGCCGGCGACTGCGTCGAAGTCGTCGCGATCGGCACGCCCGATTGCGACGTGCGGTTCGGCATCGGCCGCCTGCGCATCGACGTGCCGATGCAGGCGACCGCACGCCACCCCGACGCGCGCGGCGAACGTGCGACCTACCGCGGCCACTACGTCGTCCAGCCCGGCGACCTCGCCGCCGACCTGCCGCTGGTCTGCACGATCGAACGCGGCATGGCCCGCCAGCAGGTCGCCTACCACTTCGCCTGGACCGGCCGCATCGCGCTCGACGGTTCGCCGCAGTGATCAGGGTGACCCAGGCGACTTGGTGACTCGGGTGACCCGTCGGCGGTTGCGCCGGCTCGGCACGGAGCCCTACCGTGGCGCCTTCGCCCGCTTCCGGAGACCCGCCATGCCCAGCCCGATGGACCGCTACCGCATCCCCGCCGGCAAGAAGCTCGACCTCGGCGCGATCGATCCGCGCGAGACCAAGGCCTTCGACGGCGACAAGGACGCCGCCAGGCAGCGCCTCGAGCAGCTCAACGCGCGCCTCGAGACGCTGCAGGAAGCGCTCTACGCCGAAGGCCGCCACCGCCTGCTGGTCGTGCTGCAGGCGATGGACGCCGGCGGCAAGGACGGCGTGATCCGCACCGTGTTCGACCGCGTCAACCCGCAGGGCGTCACCGTGACGTGCTTCAAGAAGCCGACGCCCGACGAGCTGGCGCACGACTACCTGTGGCGCTGCCACCCGCACGTGCCCGCCGCCGGTCAGATCGCGATCTGGAACCGCAGCCACTACGAGGACGTGCTCGTCGTCCGCGTCCACGACCTCGTGCCCGCAGCGCGCTGGCAGCGGCGCTTCGAGCACATCCGCGGCTTCGAGCAGATGCTCGCCGACGAGGGCACGACGATCCTCAAGTTCTTCCTGCACATCTCGAAGGACGAGCAGCGACAGCGCCTGCAGGAGCGGGTCGACGATCCCGCGAAGTGCTGGAAGTGGAACCCCGGCGACCTCGACGAGCGCGCGCGCTGGAGCGACTACCAGAAGGCCTACGAGGACGCGATCGCCGCCACCAGCACCGAGGCCGCGCCGTGGTACGTCGTGCCCGCCGATCGCAACTGGTATCGCAACCTGGTCGTCACCGAGGTGCTCATCGACGCGCTCGAGGCGATGAAGATCAAGCTGCCGAGCTGCGATCCGGGGATCTCGAAGGTGCGGGTGACGTGAGCGGGTCGCCGACGTCGAATCCGAGGACACGCGTCACCATGTTCGTCCGTCACGTCCGATCCGGGCGTGCCCATCCGAAACTCGACAGCGCGGTCCAGACCGCGCCAAGGCTCGCCGGGACGAGCACCGCAAGGGCGAGCAAGGCCATCGTGGCGGGCGGCGCCGCCTCATGCAGGACCACGGCCAGCATGCTGGCGACCCCGCTGCACGCCGCCGCGAACGGGTGCGGTCCGCGAAATGCACCTGACGCCAGCATGAGCCTCGAGGCTCCCCACCACGCCAGCACGCCGATCGCCGCAGCCGCGAGCCAGATGGCCAGTGTGAGCCACAGGTAGGCAGCGCGCCCGAGGGCGCCATCGTAGTGGTCGAGCAGGAACACGCTGACCAACGTATGGCCGATCCCGGCTGCAGAATGCGCCAGGAAGAAGCCGAGGCTGCGAGTGCGCCTGTCGCCCGTGTCGGCTTCGCTCATGCTCCTGCTCCCCATGCCGTCGCACACAGGAGCACCGACGAGATCCAGCGGCCCATCATGGTGACCCACGGAGAAGGCATGCGAACAGGCAGCTCACCACGAAGGTAGCGTACGCCGCTCGCGGCACGGGCCGACCGTCCCGACGATTGGTGACGCAGATCGTGCCCGCGACGAACATCGCCCACGCCACCAGCAGCAGCCCGATCGGAAGCGTCAGCCAGCCGACGCAAGCCACGACCAGGGTTGCCGTCGCGAGCCGGCGCGAAGGAGGTGGTGCATGCAGCGGATCCTCGTCCATCGTGCCTCAGCCGGGCTCCTCCTCGGACAGCAGATGGCGCCAATACTGCTCGGGGGCTTGGAGGATGCCGCGCGTGATCTGGTAGTGGGCCGTGTCCTCGAGGCGCACCGACGCGATCGCGTCACCATCGAACGAGAGCAGCGTCGCACCGGGAAACGTCAGCATGATCGGCGAGTGGGTGGCGATGATCAGCTGCACCTCCCGAGTCCTGCACAGATTGGCCATCTGGACCAGCAGCGCGAGCTGCCGCTGCGGCGACAAGGCGGCCTCCGGCTCGTCCATGAGGATGATCCCCGGTTGCATCCACGAGCGGAACACCTCGAGGAAGGCTTCGCCGTGCGACCTGGTGTGGAGCGATCGACCGCCGTAGCGGGCGAACGGATCGGGGGTGAAGTCGGGGTCCTTGCTGCGGGCTTCCAATAGCGACGCGAAGTGCGCCTGGAACTCGGCCCTGAAGAAGTAGCCATCGCGTGGCTTGCGCTTGAAGGTGCCTTGGAGGAACGGCGCGAGCTCACTCTTCGAATGGGGCGCCTGACGTGCACCGAGTTCATTGCGGCCGCCGCCGCCAACCGGAAGACCACAGAGCGAGGCAATGGCCTCGAGCAGCGTCGACTTGCCGGAGCCATTCTCGCCGACGAAGAACGTGACCCGGGTCGCGATGCGAAGGGCGAGCCCCGGCAGGAAGGGGAGACACGTCGGGAACGCCGTGCGATCGAGCTTCGCGTCCGACCGCACGGCGACCTCGGTCAGGAACGGTACGGCGCTCATGATTCGACCCTTGCCGCGCCTCAGATGACCGGCGCCGCCGCCAGCGACCGGAGGGGCGTTTCCGACATGCGTCGTTCGATCGCCGAACTCTACTCCTGCGCTGCCAGGCAACCAGGGCCTAACACGGGCGTCGAAATTCGCCTGGCTTGGCACTCACCCCCACCCCCGCTATCCTGCCCCTGCGATGCGCTCCGCCTTCCTCCTGGGCCTGCTGGCCTGCCTGCCTGCCGACGAGCCGACCAAGGTCTCGTTCACGCAGCTCGCCGGCTTCACCTACACGGAAGGGATGACCCTGCCGGACGAGGTGACGAAGCTCGACGACACCACGGTGACGATCTCGGGTTTCATGCGGCGCGAGGTGCCGGGCAGCTCGCCGGTGCACGAGTTCCTGCTGGTCAACGACGCCTGCGGCTGCAACGGCACGCCGAAGCTCAACGAGATCGTCTTCTGCACGCTGCCGGACGGCGTGACGATGGACATCAAGCCCGGCGTGGTGACGGTGACGGGCAAGCTCTACGTCGGCGAAGAGAAGGACGAAGGAGTCGTCGTCCTGATCTACCAGATGGACGCCGACACCGTGAAGTGAGCGTGAACCCGGTCCGCATCCTGTTGGGGCTCGCGCTCTGTCTGCCGTTGCTCGCGTTCTGGCCGCAGTCCCAGGATCCGGCCACGACCGACTGGGCCAAGGAGGTCGAGCGCGCGTGCACGGCGCAGCGCTACGGGCTGCGGCTCGCGGCGGCGAAGAAGCTCGCGGCGGGCGGCGGCGACGCGGTACCGGCGATCCGCGCGTTCGTCACGGCGAAGGGCCTCGACGCGCTGCCGTCGAGCGTGGTCGACGCGATCGCCGACCAGGACACGGTCGACGACGCGACCGTCACGTTGCTGCGCGACTGGGCCGGCGAACGGACCTTCTACTGGCGCGGCCAGGCGCTGCGCGGGCTCGCGCGGCGCGGGCCGAAGCTGCCGCAGCGGCGCGACGAATTGCTGGCGCTGTATGCGACGCACGACGCCGATCCCGCGTGGTTGTCGCGGACGTACGCGCGGTTCGGCGAAGCGCTGCTGGGCCAGGACGTCGGCGCTGCCGCCGCCGCCGAGGCCGATCCGCGGGCGCGGGTGCGGCTGGCGGCACTGCTGCTGGGGATCGGCCAGGTGCCGCCGCTGCAGCCGCTGTTCGATGCGCTCGCCGACGAACGCACGTTCCAGGGCGATCCGTGGGGCGCGCGCCTGGGCAGCGAGGCCAGCCAAGCGCTGAAGACCTGGCTCGGCGAGGCCCATCCGCTGGCGCACGGCGGGCAGTTCGCGAGCCGCGACGAGGGCATCCGCACGCTGCTCGAGATCGCGCACGCGAAGACCGGGCAGGACCTGCACGTGCCGGCGGCGAACGTCGACCCGGCGGTGCCGTTCGCCGGCGGCATCGAGATCTTCTCGTGCCGCGACGGCGACCTGTTCGTGCAGTGGACGGACGACGGTCATTTCTTCGCGGGGCTCGACGCGGTGCCGGCCGGGCACCTGGCCGAAGCGACCTGGCAGCAACTGGCGAAGGAACGTACGAGCCTGCACCTCGACGGCAACCTGGGTGTCGTGATCTGCGACAGCCTGCGACTGCGCTGGACCGCGCCCGAGGTGCACGTCAAGATCGCGCCCGCAGCGCTGCCGCGCGATGCCGCCGAGTGGCTCAAGCATCTCGCCCAGGCGCTCGAAGAAGCCGATCAGAACCGCCTCGCCGCGTCGCTGCGCACCGGCCTCGACCAGTTCGCCGCGCGCTGAATCGGAGACACCCCCCGCATGTGTGGCATCATCGCCGTGTTGCGTCGCCAGAGCCGACGCCAGCCCCCCGCCGCCGCCGACCTGCTTGCGGCCGTGACCACCGCCGAACGCGCGCTCGCGCGCGGCCGCGACGTCGGGCCGCTCGACGACGCCGGCAAGGCGCTCGCAGGCCTCGACGACGCGCTGAAGGGCGTACCGGGCCTGTGGACGCTGCTGCGCGAGCCGCGGGCCGCGAGCGAACTGGCCAGCCGGCTGCAGGCGCTGCAACACGCGATCGCGTCGTTCGAGCAGGAGCTCGACCAGGGCGGCGTGACCGCGGCCGCGGCCGACGGTTCGACCGAGCTGCGCAACGCCGCGCTGGTCCGCCTCAAGGACGCGGTCTGGGCGGTGCTGCGCGACCGGCTGCCGCACGCCGACGCGCTGCGCGCGCTGGCCGACGGCGAGATCCCGCACCAGGCCGCCGCGGCGGCGTGGTCGAGCATCCAGGCGGCGTTCGCGGCGCTCGATCGCCTCGAGGTGCGCGGTCGCGATTCGGCCGGCGTGTCGGTGGTGGTCAGCGGCGTCGCGACCGATGCGCCGCGGCTGCAGAGCCTGCTCACGGCGCGCGACGACGACCCGCTGTTCCAGAACGGCAGCGTGCGCGTCGCCGACGGCTGCTGGAACTTCGTCTACAAGCACGCCGCCGAGATCGGCGAGCTCGGCGACAACGTGCGCGCGCTGCGCGCGGCGATGCGCGCCGACACGCTGCTGCAGGCGGTCCTGCGCGAGCCGACCGCCGAGGCGCTGGTGCTCGGTCACACGCGCTGGGCGAGCGTCGGCATCATCAGCGAACCGAACGCGCACCCGCTCAACCACGAGGAGACCGGCGGCGTCGCCGGCCCGTACGTGATCGGCGCGCTCAACGGCGACGTCGACAACCACCACGAGCTGGTCCAGCGCCAGGGGCTCGCGATCCACGAGGCGATCACGACCGACGCCAAGGTGATCCCGACGCTGGTGTCGCGCGAGCTGGCCAACGGCCACGACCTCGGCGAGGCGTTCCGCCGCACGGTGGCGACGTTCGAGGGCTCGGTGGCGATCGGCGCCGCGTCGACGCGCGCGCCGGGCACGCTGGCGCTGGCGCTGCGCGGCTCGGGCCAGGCGCTCTACATCGGCCTCGCCGAGGACACGTTCGTCGTCGCCAGCGAACCCTACGGCGTCGTCGAGGAGTGCACGCAGTACCTGCGCATGGACGGCGAGACGCCGGGCAACCCGGCGAACCCGTCGGCGTCGCGCGGTCAGGTGGTCGTGCTGCAGCGCGCGCACGCCGGCGAGATCGCCGGCATCACGCGCCAGGCCTACGACGGCACGCCGCTGCCGGTCGCCGCCGCGCGGCTGGCGCGCGCCGCGGTCACCACGCGCGACATCGATCGCGGCGACTTCCGCCACTTCCTGCAGAAGGAGATCAACGAGGCGCCGACGTCGCTGCAGAAGACGCTGCGCGGCCGCATCGTCCGCGAGGGCGCGCGACTGCGCGTCGCGTTGCCGCCGGCCTCGCTGCCGCCGGCCGTCGTTGCGACGCTGGCGAAGGGCGGCTACCGGCGGATCCTCGTGATCGGCCAGGGCACCGCCGCGGTCGCCGGGCAGGCGGTCGCGGGCGCGCTGCGCGACGCGTTCGCCGGGTCGTCGATCGCAGTCGAGCCGATGCCGGCGACCGAGCTGTCGGGGTTCGGGCTGACCGACGACATGCGCGACACGCTGATCATCGCGATCTCGCAGTCGGGCACGACCACCGACACCAACCGCACCGTCGACCTGTGCCGCGCGCGCGGCGCGATCGTGCTGGCGATCGTCAACCGCCGCGGCAGCGACCTGACCGACAAGGCCGACGGCGTGCTCTACACGAGCGACGGCCGCGACGTCGAGATGAGCGTCGCCAGCACCAAGGCGTTCTACGCGCAGTGCGCGGCGGGCCAGCTGCTGGCGCTGGCGCTGGCGCGCGCCGCGGGCCGCGCCGACGACGCCGACGAACACGAACTGCTGCAGGCGCTGCTCGAGCTGCCGAAGGCGATGCGCGCCGTGCTGCAGCAGGACGCGGCGATCGCCGCGATCGCGCGCGCGCACGCGCCGCAGCGCCGCTACTGGGCGCTGGTCGGCAACGGCAAGAACCGCGTCGCCGCCGCCGAGGTGCGCATCAAGCTCAGCGAGCTGTGCTACAAGTCCATCGCCTGCGACGCGACCGAGGACAAGAAGCACATCGACCTGTCGTCGGAGCCGATGATCCTGGTGTGCGCGGCCGGCCTGACCGGTTCGACCGCCGACGACGTCGCCAAGGAGGTCGCGATCTACAAGGCCCACAAGGCCTGCCCGATCGTCATCGCGACCGCCGGCGAGACGCGCTTCGCCGCCGCCGCCGGCACGATCCACGTGCCCGAGGTGCACCCGTCGCTCGCCTACGTGCTGTCGACGATGGCCGGCCACCTGTTCGGCTACCGGACCGCGCTGGCGATCGACCAGCTGGCGCTGCCGTTGCGGCGCATGCGCGGCGCGATCGAGGAGGCGTTCGCCGAAGGTGCCCATGGCGACGACGTGCTCGCCGAGCTGCGGCCGCGGTTGCAGCCGCACTGGCTGGAGTTCCGCAAGGACCTGCTGCTCGGCCGTTACGACGGCACGCTCGAGGCGCGCACGGCCGCGCGGCTGTCGGCGCTGTGCAACTACGCGCTCGGCTTCACGCCGCTCGACGCGTTCGCGATCGAGTTCGGCGAACCCGGCGCGCCGGGCGTCGTCGTCGACCGTCTGACCGAAGAGCTGACCGCGGCGATCGACCAGCTGACGCGCCCGGTCGACGCGATCAAGCACCAGGCCAAGACCGTCACGGTCGGCATCTCGCGCGCCGACGAGGCGCTGCTGACGGTGCCGCTCGTCCGCTCGCTGGTCGAGGCCGGTGCCCGCCGCGATCGGCTCGTCTACCGCGACCTGCGCGCGCTCGCCGGGCTCGATCCGGCGGTCGTCGAGGTGCTCGGCAGCACCCGCTACCGCATCGACGGCGACCTCGCGTCCGGCCATGCGACGATCCACGTCGTTGAACAGCAGGGCGTCAGCCAGCAGCTGCGTTCCCGCACCAGCCAGAACCCGGTGCTCAAGGGCACCAAGCACCTCGTCGCGATGGAGAAGCAGTGCCTCGTCGCCAAGGGGCGCAGCGACGAACGCACCGTGATCCTGGTGCCCGAGGTCGACCAGAACCAGACCGTCGGTCTCGTCCTGCTGCACGCGCGCTTCCACCAGCACCTCGGCGCCAGCGCCCTGCGCGGCGTGCTCGGCGGCTACCGCAACCGCTATGCGGCGCTCGCCGACGCGGTCACCGAGACCGAGCCGTCGTTCGATGAGGGCCTGCTCGAGACGATGACGGTCGTCGACCTGCTGTGCGAGCCGATCTATTCGCTGGCGGATCGCTGGCGGCACGGTTCGCTGAACGGCCGCTGACGGCGCGCGAGCCGCCAGCGCCGGTGGCATCGGCATCTCGCCGATCGCGCACGAGCCACCGGACGCCGGGCCCGCCGCGCGGTAGGATGCGCGCCGCCGCCATGCCCCGGTCTCCGCACTTCCTGACCAGCGCGCGCACCGAGCTGCACCCGTTCGCCGACGAGGACGGCCCGGAGCTGCTGCACCTGTTCCGCGACCCCGACGTGCGCAACTTCCTGCTCGACGACCGCCTCGTCTCGCCGGCGTGGATGCAGCAGGAGATCGGCGAGAGCGACCGGCGCTTCCGCCGCCACGGCGCCGGCGCGTGGTCGGTGCGGCTGCCCGGCGACGACGAGATCATCGGCTTCGTCGCGTTCCGCGAGTTCGCGAACCCGCCGGAGCTGCAGCTGCTCTACGGGTTCCTGCCGGCGCACTGGGGCAAGGGCTACGCCGCCGAGGTGACGACGCGGGTCTGCGAGCACGCGTTCACCGACCTCGGCCTCGACGAGATCACCGCCGTCACCGATCTGCCGAACACGGCGTCGGCGAAGCTGCTGCAGCGGCTCGGCATGGAGCTGATGGAGGTGCGGCCGGACGGCGCCGCCGGCACCGCGCACTACGCGATCACCCGGCAGGCGTGGCGCGAGCGCCAACGCGTCGCCGCGACCACCAAGTCGCCGACCAGGTTCTCCGACGCGCCGAGCAGGAGCGCGCAGCCACCCGGCGCCCGTGAGGACGACACCGTCGGCTGAGAGGCCGAGAGAAAATCATGATACGGCCTCTCAGAATGCCAATTGGCGGCCGCCCAAGCGGCCGCGCAGAGCCTTCGAGAGAATTCTCTCTCAGGCTCTGAGAGGCCGACCTTCGGCCCCGCCGCGCGATGGTCTTCACGAGCAGCATCTTCCTGTTCGCCTTCCTGCCGGCGTTCCTGCTGCTCTACGCCAGCTCGCCGCGCGCGCTGAAGACGCTGATGCTGACGCTCGCCAGCTTCGTCTTCTACGGCTGGTGGCGGCCCGACTTCGTGCTGCTGATGCTGGCGTCGAGCGTGCTCGACTTCGCGGCCGGCAGGCGGATCGTCGCGGCGCAGGCCGCCGGCCGCAGTGGCGGCGGCTGGCTCGCGCTGTCCGTGGTCGCGAACCTCGGCCTGCTCGGCTGGTTCAAGTATGCGAACTTCGGCGTCGCGACGTTCCGCGCGCTGCTGCGAGAACTCGGCTTCTGGGGCTCGTTCGAGTGGACCGCCGTCGTGCTGCCGGTCGGCATCTCGTTCTACACGTTCCAGACGATGAGCTACACGATCGACCTCTACCGGCGGAAGGTCCGGCCGGCGTCGAGCTTCGTCGACTTCCTGGCCTACGTGTCGATGTT
>CAYMRG010000143.1:0-10618 GCA_964392555.1 uncultured candidatus Brocadiaceae bacterium | reverse complement strand
CTGGTGAACTGCGAGGGCACGCTGCTCGGCATGTACCGCGCCGATCGCAAACGCGTCAGCGAACTGCTGGAGTGGATCCCCGACGGCTTGACGGAACTCGCCGATGCACCACTGCGCGCGCTGGCGTCCGTTCGCCAGCGGAGACTGCCCGGCGGCAAGCTCACCGCGGGTAAGGCCCTGAGGGAGTTGCCCGCAAGCACCTGCCCGAGTGGAGGTGGCTGCAGAAGTGATCGTGCCTCCAACCGGTCGTCGCGCCTTCAGTCCAGCGGCAATCCACTTCTTCGCACGATGCGCGCCAGTTCGCCGCCGACCCCGCCCCGTTGGCCCCCGCAGCGCTCCAACGTCTGGGCAACGCGCTGTACGCGGGTTCCCTCGACCTTCGCCAGTGAGAGGCACTGCAGCCACGCATTGCCGACCCTGCCCCAGTCGATACCGAACTCCCAGATGCCGCCCTCGTCTGCGAAGAACACGATGTCGAGCTCGCAGGACGCCGCCTGCTCGATCACCTCGAACATCAGCTCGAACGCAGCAAACACATCAGCGGCACCGCGGCGTCGGCCCGCGAGTGCCACGCACCGGTCGAGCAGGCGGTCGCATTCCCCGATCCAAGCCGTGGTGCCCTTGGACTGCTCCGTGCAGTTCTTCGAGTTCACGTTGAAGGTCTCGAAGTACCCGCCGGCGCGGCTCGTGGCGACGAACGACTCGACCGCGGCACGCAGTCGACTCGGAGTGTCCGCCTGCGGCTCGGGACCGCGCAGGCCGAGTTCGTCGATGCTCATGTAGCGGCTGACCAGTTGCTCCAGCCTGGCCGGAGGGAGCAGCTCTAGCGCCTCATCGAGCATCGCGAAGATCGTGTGGTTCTTCTGCAGCCGCAGCCTGCTGCGCAGTTCCTGCAGGTCGATGCGTGGCCTGCTCACGACTCTCCCGCCTTGTTCGTGCGCCACGGCTTCCCCGGCAGCCGCTCGATGAGGCGTCGGCGAACCAGCGCGAACGCGTCGTTCGGTGCGTACGACGTCGCCGTGGCCAACAGCGGCAGTACGTCGCCGTGGAACTCTGGCATACCTTCCTTCTGGGCGAGGTTGCGTTCGAACTGGGCACGCGTGACGCGCAGTCGGTCGCGCTCCAGGTACTCGCCGAACACGGCGATGATGCCGCCATCGTCTACCTCGAGAGTCTTCAGGGCTTGCCAGAGGTCGAACAGGTCGCGGCCCTTCTTGCGTTGGTAGAGGGCACGCAGTTTCGTCCCGAGCAGTTCCTCGTCGGAGTACGTCGCGATCGCGGCCGCGCCGGAGAACCACGGGTTCGACACGCGCAGTTCGCGATGCACCCGGGCACGGACACTGCCGTGCTCACGCGTGTTGATCTCGACCTTGAGGCGCATCGCCTGCGCCGGCAGACCCGAACTCGCGAAGCGGTAGACCAGCGTCGCTCCCTCCTCGGTGCGCTTGCGGGACGGCTCGCCGAGCCACGGATCGAGCACTTCCCGGATCGCATCGAGTGCCGGGCCGATCGGGCCTGCGGCCACCTGCACCAGGTCGATGTCCTCCGAATAACGACCGGGCGTCGGCAACAGCAGCTTGTGCAGCGCGGTGCCGCCGCGGAACACCATGGCGCTGGCGATCGATGGGCGCGAGTAGAGTTCGACCAGCGCGCGACAGATCACGAGGTCCTGCTCGACCTGGGCGTCCGTCGGCCACGGCGCGACAGCGCGCCAAGCCGTGATGTTCGCGCGCGGGATCACTGGTCGACCTGGAGCTTCCAGTTCGGGATCACTAGCCAGCGCGGATGCGCCTTGACCCGGCCGCGAGCTCGTTTGGGAACCAGCAGGACCGCGCGCAGCCGCTGCTCGGCGAGGCCGTCCCAGATGCTGTCCGCGAGTGTCCGCCGACCGAGGCGCTCGAGCAGGTAGCCCACCCTCTGCGCATCGGGCGCCGCCTGCTTCCTCGCACACGCCGCCAAGGCATCAGGCCGCATGCGCTCGGCGAGTTCCGCGAGCACCGTCGCCGCGTTGTCCAGGTAGCCGGCCGCCGGCTGGTATCGGACCAGGTCGAACGCCGTCGATTCGGGGGTCGCGACCCGAATCGACCCGGTCTCCGTCTGCATCTTGGCGGTCGGCGTCGCGGCAAGCACGCCGCTCATGTGGAACTCGATGCGCACGCGTCCGGCACGGACTGAGCGCGTCGGCCGATCCGTCACCACCTGGAAGCTCATGGGCTGCTGGTGGGCGGCCCCGTGCAGCGCCGCGGCACTGAGGATGCCCACGTAGTAGGGCTGGCCGAGGAAACGCATCAGGTCGGCGATGAACCAAGTCGCGGGCGGGCAGCCGGCCGAGCGGTACTCGACCGGCACGATCACGAAGAACCCACGGCGCGGGCTCTGGATGCGCGCCTTCTGCTTGAGGCGACGCAGCGCGGCGTCGACCGCCACATCGCTGCGGCCAGGGAAGCCGACCAGCTCCGTGCGGGCGAACGTGTAGCGGCCTGCCGCCTGCAGGTCGTCGATCCAGGCCGCGAGGCTCTGGTCGGCTGGCGCGACTGTCCGTGGCATTCTGCTCGCAGAAACTACCACGTGGCGTTTGGTGTTGCGAGTGGATTGGCAGCCGCAGCCGACGAGGAAGCGGTTGCGAATCGCTAACAGCCCAACCGTCTCGCCGGCAACGACATGGATCTTCCCCGCGATTCGACCGTTTCTCACCGTCAAGAAACGGTGACCGGTCCAGATCCGGCACGCCTTTCGAGTCCCCGGCTACACCGCCTCAACCGCCTTGCGCAGGTCCTCGACGTCCAGGTGCGTGTAGACCTGCGCCGTCAGCGTCCCACAGCCGAACATCCCGTTGCTCGACACGGCGCTGCTGACCAATGCGCCGGGCGAACCCAACGTCGGCCATCAGATCGAGACCGAGATCCACTCGGCGGATCGCATCGACGTCGTCATGGCGTTTATCCGGCGCACGGGCCTCCGCCCACTGCAACGCCATCTCGAGCGGCACCAGCAGCGCGGTGGCGCGATGCGGGTCCTGACGACCACCTACACAGGTTCGACCGAACTGCAGGCGCTCGAACTGCTGACGCGGCTCGGCGCCGAGGTCCGCGTCTCCTACGACACCACGACTACCCGTCTGCACGCCAAGGCCTGGCTGTTCTACCGCAGCTCGGGCTTCTCGACGGCCTACATCGGATCCTCGAATCTCACGCATTCGGCCCAGGTCACCGGGCTCGAATGGAACGTGCGCGTCGCCGGCGCGCGCAACCCCGAGGTGGTCGACAAGATCCGCGCGGTCTTCGATTCGTATTGGCACAGCCCCGATTTCGAACCGTTCGACGCCGAGGAGTTCGCTTCGCGAACGGCCACCAAGGCGACCGGCAACCTCGCGTTCTTCAGTCCGGTCGAACTGCGGCCCGAGCCGTTCCAAGAGCGCCTGCTCGACCAGATCGAACTTGCGCGCGCGCGCGGACACCACCGCAACCTGCTGGCGGCCGCCACGGGCACCGGCAAGACCGTGATGGCAGCGATCGACTACGCGCGTCTGCGCCAACGCCTGCCGCGCGCCCGCCTGCTGTTTGTCGCCCACCGCGAAGAGATCCTGTCGCAGAGCCTGACGACCTTCCGACATGCGGTGCGCGACCAGGCCTTTGGCGAACTGTGGGTCGGCGGGCAGCGACCCAAGAACTTTGACCACGTGTTTGCGTCGATCCAGAGCCTGCAGGCGACGGGCCTCGCCCAGCTCGCGCGCGACCACTTCGACATCGTCATCGTCGACGAGTTCCACCACGCCGCCGCGCCGTCCTACCAGGCCCTGCTGCACCACGTCCAACCCCGTGAGCTGCTCGGACTGACGGCCACCCCCGAGCGCAGCGATGGCCTGCCGTTGCTCGACTGGTTCGACCAGCGGATCGCTGCCGAACTGCGACTGTGGGACGCGATCGCACAGCAGCGACTGTGTCCCTTCGCCTACTTCGGCATCCATGACGGGCTCGATTTGCGCGCGGTGCCGTGGCGCCGCGGCCGCGGCTACGACAACGAAGCGCTCGGCAAGGCCGTGACCGGCAATGCCGAACTCGCGAGTCTCGTGGTGCACCAGCTGCGCCGGCACGTCGACGACCCAACGCGCATCCGCGCGCTCGGCTTCTGCGTCGGTGTCGAGCACGCACGCTACCTGGCGCAGGTCTTCACCGCTTCGGGAATCCCGGCCGTCGCGGTATGGGCCGACAGCGCCGACGACGAGCGGCGCGCGGCGCTTTCGGGCCTGGCCAACCGCCGCGTGAACGTCGTGTTCTCGGTCGACCTGTTCAACGAAGGCGTTGACGTGCCCACCGTCGACACCGTGCTGTTCCTCCGACCGACCGACAGCCCGACGCTGTTCCTGCAGCAGCTCGGGCGCGGCCTGCGGCGTGCCCCCGGCAAGACCGTCTGCACGGTGCTCGACTTCGTTGGCAGGCACCGCCAGGAGTTTCGCTTCGACCGGCGCCTTGGCGCGCTGCTCGGCGGCACGCGGAAGGACCTGATCGAGCAAGTCGAGCAGGGCTTTCCGTTCCTGCCGGCCGGGTGCCACATGGAGCTCGACCCGGTGGCGAGCGGCCTGGTGCTGCGCAACCTTCGCGAATCGATCCCATCGCACTGGACCGCCAAGGTCGAGGCTCTGCGCACGCTCGCGGCGACGAGCGCACAGACAACACTGCCGCTGTATCTCGACCACGCTGGGCTCGACCTCGAAGACCTCTACGACGGCAACCGCACCTGGTCGGACCTGCAGGAGGACGCCGGTCTGCCGGTCCGCAGCGCTGGGCCACGCGAGCCCGAACTCCGGCGCGCCTGCACGCGGCTGCTGCACATCGACGATCCGCTGCGTGCCGCCACCTACCGATGCCTGCTCTCCGCCGAGGTGCCGCCTGCCGTCGACTCCATGGCCGACGAGGACCGGCGCCTGCTGCGCATGCTCGTGGCCGTGCTCACCGACCGAGCCGTCACCAAGGCGACCAGCCTGCAGGACGGTTGCAACCTGCTGTGGGCGCACCCGCAGGTTCGCGCCGAATTGCAGGAACTACTGCCCCTGCTCGGTGACCGCATCAGCCACGTGCAACATGCAGTGCCGAGTCATCCCACGGTCCCGCTGCGCGTGCACGCCCGCTATACGCGCATCGAAATCCTCGCCGCGTTCGGCGTCGGCGATGGCGCAAAGGTCGCCCCATGGCAGACCGGCTGCTACTGGCATGCACCGGCAAACACCGACCTGCTGGCGTTCACGCTCGACAAGACCAGCGGGCAGTTCTCACCGACGACGCGCTATCGCGATTACGCGATCAGCCGCAGCCTGATTCACTGGGAGAGCCAGTCGATGACGCGCGCCGACAGCGATACCGGCCGGCGCTACCAACAGCACGCAACTCTCGGCACGTCGATCATGCTGTTCGCGCGCCTGCGCAGCAGCGACCGCGCCTTTTGGTTTCTCGGCCCCGCCACCTACCAAGGCCACGAAGGGGAATTGCCCATGGCGGTGACTTGGCAACTGCACTACCCGCTACCCGCGGATCTGTTCGCGACCTTCGCGGCGGCCGTCGCGTAGGCAAACGGCTCGGCCCGCGCGAGGCCCTGCGCACCTGAGTCCCCCATCCAAGCCGCTCCGCGCTCCGCGGGCCCATCTGCCGAGAGCGCGACGCCCCCGAAACTCGCGTCGAGCGCCCACCGAAGAATCCGCAAGTGGCTCGATCACGGTTCCTTCGCTGCGAGCAGCTTGGCCAGGCCCAGCAGGTCCACGACCTGCACCTTCTCAACCGACTTGCCGAACAGATGGCCGATGTCGCGGCGATCCCCGGTCGCGAAGTGCGTGCACCCGGCGTGGATCGCGGCGCAGAGCAGCGGCCGGTCCTTCTCGTCGAGGCTCACCGGCAGACCGAACAGGGCGGAAGGCACTTCCTCGACCCGCTGCATCAACAGCTCGAAGGCCGGCAGCCAGGCGGCGCGCTTCATGGCGAGGTTGCGGCGCGCCTCTTCACGGGCGAGGTCGCTGGTGACCGCCGTCGCTTCGGCGAGCAACCAGTCCACGAGCCGCGCGATGTTGCTGCCCGTGTTGCTCGCCGAGAACAACACGTTGGCGTCGAGGAAGACGCGCATGCGATCAGGAACGCTTCTTGGGCAGCAGCTTCCCGATCGCCTCGTCGTCGCTGGCGAACTCGGCGATGCGCTTCTCGGTGTAGATCTCGAGCGGGACGCTCAGCACCGGTCGGATGAGCAGGCCCTGCTCGGTCTCCTCGATGAGCACCTCGTCGTTGGGCTTGAGACCCAGGGCTTGCCGCATCGCCGCCGGGATGGTGATGACTCCGCGCTCGTTGATGGTGGCCTTGGCTTGCATAGGGGAAGAATAGCAGTGTTTCTGCAATCCTGCAATGCTGCATCGACCGACGGGGACCGCAAGCCCCCTTCGCAAGGGGCCGATCCCGATCTGCGAATCGCTAGAGGGCAGCCCGCCGCCGACACCCTGACCCAAGACCTTCTTCGCGATTCGACCGTTTCTCACCGTTTCCAAACGGTGCCCCTCCCGCCGGCAGCACGGCTTTCGAGCCCCGGCAGCTACACCGCCTCCACCGCCCGCGCAGGTCCTCGACGTCCAGGTGCGCATAGACCTGCGCCGTCAGCTTCGGGTCGCTGTGCCCCATCAGCCGCTGCACCTGCACCAGCCCGACGCCGCGGCGCGCGAGCCGCGAGCCGAAGGTGTGCCGGAGCGCGTGGATGTCGAGCTTCCGGCCCTCGGCATCGACCCGGGCGATCTTCGCCCGGACGAGGACGCGGTTGAAGATCCGCATGCAGTTGCGGGTGAACCGCCCCGGGCTCCCCGAACCCTTCCCAAGTGGCCGGGGCCGCGATGCGCTCACCCCTCACCGCAACCTCTTCACCACCCCCTCCAACTCGCCGCGCACCACCACCTCCACGACCGTCAACACCCGCCGGCCCACATCCTCGCGAAACAGCACCCGCCACTGCCCCACACGCAATCGCAGCACCCCCGGCGCACTGCGCAGCGCTTTCACGTCCCGCCAGGCCCCCGCATCCGCCGCCGCCACCAGGCCGACCGCACGCACGATGCGCGCTGCGACCCCGCGCTCGAGCCGATGCAGCGCGTCGACCGCCGCCTCCGCCCACACCGGCACACTGACCACCCGCGGCGCGAGCGCTTCGTCGACGACCTCGGCCTCGCCACCCTCCTCGCGACCCGCCGCACCGCCAGGGCTGGCGACCACCCCACTCGGCGCACCACCCACCTCACCTTCGCGCGCCTCGAGCTGCCGTTCCAGCTCCTTGCGCCGTTCGAGGTTTTCGTTCACCAACCCCTTCAGCTCCGTCACCCGACCACGCAGCCGCACGAGCTCATGCCGCAGCTCCGCGGCCTCCTCCGAGGTCACCGCCGACGACGCCGACGCGGCGACATCCGGCCGCTTCGCCGCCGCCTGTTCGAGAACGGCGATGCGCCCCGTCGCCTCCGTCATCCGCTGCTGCAGCGCCGCCGCCTCCCGCTGTGCCCGCTCGAGTTCGTGCTGCTGCAGCGCGAGCGTCGTCGCCAGCTTCTCGACCGCCTTGCCTTCGCTCCGCTGCGCCTCTGCCGCGACGTGCTCGCCCGCCATGAGCTCATACATGCTCGCCGCCACATCTCCAGGAGGCAGCAGCAGCCGGTCACGTGCCCGCTCGATCTCTTCGACCAGCGCCCAAGAATCGATGTCGCGCCGCGGATCGAGCACCCCGCGCGCCACCAGGATGCCGAGCGCCGGCAGGTGGTCGAGCAGACCGTAGGCGAGGTCGTAGAACGCATCCGAATCCCCGCGCAGTCCGGCCGCGGCCTGCTGCTCGAGCCCCTCCAACGTGCCCGCATCCGGCCGCATCAGCCGCGCGCCGACGCCGATGCTCGCGGCGAACTGCTGCGGGTCCCGCGCGCGCGCAACGTTGCGGTCCACGACCTCCGTCGCCGATGCCTCCGCCGCTTCGCGGCACAGCTCCTCGCGAAAGCCGTCCGCCTCCTCCGGATCCTGCAGATGGTCCGCCAAGGCCGCCATGAAGCGCTCCGCCAGCTCCCAGTGGTGGTAGTGCAACGCAACCCGGAAACACGTCACCAGCCCGATGCGATCGAGCCGCTGCGGATCGAGGCGGGCGATCTCGGCGGGCCGCATCGCCCAGTAGTCTTCCGCCTGACGCGGTGTCTCGACGACCACGGCCTCGACGACCTCGCCCTTGCCGGCGCAGCACTTCTTGAACTTGCGGCCGCTGCCGCACGGGCACGGGTCGTTGCGCTGCACCTTCGCCGCCTGGCGACGCACGGTCCCGACCTGGACGCGCGGCGGCTCACGTTCGGGCACGAAATCGCGCCAGCCGAGCCGCAGCATGCCGATCAGGCGCTGGCCGAACTGCGGCACGGGCTTCGGCATGCCGAGTTCCTTGGCGACCTCGGCGACGCCGGGATCGCCGAGCCGCTCCACGGCCATCGTCAACACCATCGCCTCGTCCACCGACCCTCCTTTGCGCATCTGCTGGCGCAGCAGGCGACAGACGCGCGCGTCGGTCGGCGTGCCCGACCCGGCCGCGCGGAGGCGTTCGGCGACGAACAGCAGCGCCACGCATTCGCGCTGCCGCGACAACGTGCCGCCTTCGAACAGGTCGAGCAGCGCTTCGCTCGGATCGTCGGGACTCGCCGCAAGCAGGCCGACGAACTGGCCCATGTCGGCGACCAGCGCCAGCGCCGGGACGAACTGCCGGGACGCCGGCAGCTTGCCCGCCGCGGCGAGCGCGCAGAGCAGCACGGTGACGACGCGTTCGTCGAGTTCGTGCCGCGCGCGCTCGAGGGCGGCGAGCGCAGGAGGCGGATCGATGGCAGAGCCGAGCGCGGCGATCGCGGACTGGATGAACGGCGTCGCGCGCGCGCGGTCGAGCAGGGCCAGGATCTCGCGATCGTCACCGGTGGTCACGTGGCCAAGTCTAGCTCTAGCGGCAAGGCATCGGCCAACCCGACCAGTCCACGCCGCCCACTTGGCAACCGGCAAGCTGGAAGGAGGACGCCACGGCGCAGCGGTTCCTGCTCTGGCCCGCTGCGCCGGTTCGCGCAATGGGCGTCAGAACAACAGGCGTCGCCGGGTTGCGCCGGCATCGGCACGCACGGCGCAGGATCCGCGCGCGGCGTGTGCTGGCAATTGCAGGCTCGCGCCGGACCGGCCCCGATCCGGATTCGGCCGCCACACTGCAACCGCCGCCGCCGGCCCAGCGAACGCTCGCCCATGCCCTGGCCACTCGTCGCACTCGCCACCGTAGCCCTCACCCTCCCGGTGGCCCGTGCCCAGCAGCCCGATCTCTGGGCCCGGCCAGAGCCCGACCGCGTCGCCGCGCTCACCGCGGACGCCGAGGTGCTCGCGAAGGTCCTCGAGGCCCTGCACCCGGGCCTCTACCGCTACCTGACGCCCGCGCGGTGGACCGAGGTGAAGGCGCGCCTCGACGCCGAACTGCGTCGCGACCCGACCCTCGGCGGCGCGTTCCTGGCGATTTCGCAGTGCGTCAACGAGCTGCGCTGCGGGCATGCGCACTGCAACCCGCTGAACCAGCCGAAGGCGATCGTCGCCGAACTGCTGCAACCGCCGCGGCACGTGCCGTTCTGGTTCCGCTGGCTCGGCCGACGGATGGTCGTGGTGCGCGACCTGACGCCCGGGCGGCAGGTCGCGCGGGGCACCGAAGTGCTGTCGCTCGATGGCGTGCCGGTCGGCGAAATCCAGGATCGGCTGATGTCGATCGCCCGCGCCGACGGCGCCAACGACGGCAAACGCCGTGACTACCTCGGCGTGGTGGGCGGCCGCTACGAGGCCTTCGACATCTACCTGCCGCTGCTGTTCCCGCGCCCGCGAGGCCCGTTCGCGCTCTCGGTGCGTGCACCCGATGGGCGCCAGTCCGACATCGAGGTCGACGCGATGACCTGGGCCCAGCGGCAAGCGGCGAACGCCGCGGCCGCCGCCGAAGTGGCGACCGCGTCGCCGTCGGCGGACGGCCGCGCCGACGGCGATCGTGGCGAAGAAGGCTGGGTGTGGTCCTGGCTCGGCGACGACGCGGCGCTGCTGCGCATGCCGGGGTGGGCGCTGTTCGACACCAAGTGGGACTGGGCCGCGTGGCTCGGCCGCCATCTCGACGAACTCGCGCGCCGCGAGACCAAGGCGCTGGTCATCGACCTCCGCGGCAACGAGGGTGGTCTCGACTGCGGCGACGTGATCATCGCGCGGCTGATCGCCGCGCCGCTCGCGCGGCCGTACGGGAAGCCGCTCGTGCGCTATCGCCGGACACCGGCAGAGTTCGGCCAGCAGCTCGACACGTGGGACGACTCGTTCCGCGATTGGGGGGACGCGGCGGTGCCGGCCGAGACGCCGGCGTCGGTCCAGCAGGCCGGGCAGACGTTCTTCCACCTGACACGCTTCGACGACGAGCGAACGGGCGGCCTCCGACCGGTGACGCCGCGCTACGAGGGGCGCGTGTTCGTGCTCGTCGATGCAGCCTGCAGCTCGGCGACCTTCCAGTTCGCCGCGACGATGCAGCGCCAGCGGCTCGCGACGCTCGTCGGCCAGACCACCGGCGGCAACCAGCGCGGCATCAACGGCGGCGC
>CAYMRG010000142.1:0-10635 GCA_964392555.1 uncultured candidatus Brocadiaceae bacterium | reverse complement strand
CCGCCGACGCCGTGCTGGTGCCCGCCGAGGCGGTGCTCGACACCGGCCACCGGCGCGTGGCCTGGCTGGCGCTCGGCAGCGGGCGCTTCGCGCTGCGCGAGATCATCCTGGGCGCCGCCGGCGATGCGGGCATGGTGCAGGTGTTGGCCGGGTTGCAGGCCGGCGAGCAGGTCGTCGTCTCGGGCCAGTTCCTGATCGACGCCGAGAGCCGCCTGCGCGAAGGCGCGCAGAAGTTCGCCGCAGCGGGTCTGCTCGGCGACAGCCCGCCGATCGCGCCGCCCGGCGACGTCGCGCTGTCCGCCAGCGAACGACAGCAGCTCGACGACCTGCTGCGCGCCTACTTCGCGGTCACGGCCGCGCTGGTCGAGGACCGCGACGACGACCTCGGCTGGGGGACCTTCACGCAGCGCGCGAACGCGTTCGCCGGGCCGGACGGCATCCGCGAAGCGGTCACCGCCCTGCACGCGGCGCTCGCCGCGGCGGCCGACGACGTCGTCACACGGCGCCTGCGCCTGCTGCCGGCCAGCCGCGCGCTGATCGACCTCTGCGAACGCGCGCGGCCGAGCAGTGCACTCGGCCGCGACCTCTACGTCGTGCACTGCCCGATGGTCCCGGCCGACTGGCTGCAGCAGGATGTCGTCGTCCGCAACCTGTTCGACGTGTCGATGGTGCCGTGCGGCAGTGTCACGCGGCGCCTGCCGTTGCCGGCCGAGGGGGGGCGATGATCGCCCGCATCGTCGAGCTGTCGGTCCGCCACCGCGGCCTGGTGCTGCTCGTTTCCCTGGGCCTGCTGGCGCTCGGTCTGTGGGGGCTGCGCAACCTGCGCCTCGACGCGATCCCGGATCTGTCCGACGTCCAGGTCATCGTCACCACCGAGTATCCCGGCCAGAACCCGCAGGTCGTCGACGATCAGGTCACCTACCCGCTCGCGTCGGCGCTGCTCGCGGTGCCCGGCGCGCGCGACGTGCGCGGCGTGTCGATGTTCGCGCAGTCGTTCTGCTACGTGCTGTTCGACGAAGGCACCGACCTCTACTGGGCGCGCTCACGCGTGCTCGAGTACCTGTCGACGGTCCGTGACCGCCTGCCCGCCAACGTCCAGCCGAAGCTCGGCCCCGACGCGACCGGCGTCGGCTGGGTCTACCAGTATGCGCTGGTCTCGGACCGCCACGACCTCGCGCAGCTCCGCGAGCTGCAGGACTACTACCTGCGCTACCCGCTGAGCGCGGTCGACGGCGTCGCCGAGGTCGCGAGCTTCGGCGGGTTCGTCAAGGAGTACCAGGTAACGCTCGATCCGGAGCGCGTGCGCGCGTTCGGCCTCGAGCTGCGCGCGATCGCCGGCGCGATCAACGCCAGCAACCAGGACGCCGGCGGCTCGGTGGTCGAGCGCGGCGAACAGGAGTACATGGTCCGCAGCCGCGGCTACCTGCGCGGGGTCGACGACCTCGCGGCGGTGCCGGTGGGGCTCGGCCAGGGTGGCACGCCGGTGTTGCTCGGCCAGGTCGCGACCATCGCGGTCGGCGGCGCGGAACGGCGCTCGGTCGGCGAGCTCGACGGCGAGGGCGAGGCGGTCGGCGGCATCGTCGTCGCGCGCTTCGGCAGCAACGCCGACCGCGTGATCGCCGACGCCAAGGCGCGGCTCGAGGAGCTGAAGGCGGGCCTGCCCGAAGGCGTGCGGATCGTGCCGACCTACGATCGCTCGCAGGTCATCGGCCGTTCGGTCGACACGCTGTGGTCCGCGGTGCTCGAGGAGCTGCTGGTCACGGGGCTGATCTGCCTGGTGTTCCTCGCGCACGTCCGCTCGGCGCTGGTCGCGCTGGTGATCCTGCCGATCGGCCTGCTGCTGTCGTTGTTCGGCATGACGGTGCTCGGCATCAACGCCGACATCATGTCGATCGGCGGCCTCGCGCTGGCGATCGGCGTGATGGTCGACAGCTCGGTCGTGCTGGTCGAGAACGCGCACAAGCACCTGCAGCGAGCACGCGACGCGTGGGAGCGCGACGGCACGCCGATGCCGCCGCAGGTGCAGCTCGTGCTCGACGCGGCCAAGGAGGTCGCGCCGAGCCTGTTCTCGTCGCTGCTGGTGATCACGGTCGCGTTCCTGCCGATCTTCGTGCTCGGCGGCGAGTCGGGGCGCATGTTCGGCCCGCTGGCGTGGACCAAGACGTTCGCGATCGGCACCGCCGCGCTGCTCGGCATCACCATCGTGCCGGCGCTGATGGTCTGGTTCGTCCGCGGCCGCATCCCGCGCGAGGAGCGCAACCCCGTCAACCGGCTCAGCGAACGCCTCTACGAGCCGTTCTTCTGGCTCTGCCTGCGCCACCCGGTCGCGACGCTGCTGGTCGTGCTGCTGCTCGGCGCGTCGACGCTCTACCCGGCGGGCCGGCTCGGCAGCGAGTTCATGCCGAAGCTCGACGAAGGCGATCTGCTCTACATGCCGACGACCGACCCGAGCGTGTCGGTCGGCAAGGCGCGCGAGATCCTGCAGCAGACCGACAAACTGATCCGGCTCGTCCCGGAGGTCCGCTCGACGCACGGCAAGATCGGCCGCGCCGACACCGCCACCGATCCGGCGCCCTTGTCGATGGTGGAGACCGTGATCCAGCTCGAGCCGGATCGGTCACGGTGGCGCACGCGCGCCGTGCACCGCTTCTGGCACGACTTCCCGGACTGGCTCGGGTGGCTGCGCTGGCCATTCGCGCACACGTTCTGGCCCGAGCGGCGGCCGATCACCGTCGACGAGCTGAAGTATGGCTGGACCGAACCGGACGGCAGCCGCGGCGCCGGGCTCGACGAGATCGTGCGCCTGCCGGGGATGGCCAACGCGTGGCCGTACCCGATCGAGAACCGCCTCAACATGCTCGCGACCGGCATCAAGACGCCGGTCGGCATCAAGCTGTTCGGGCCCGACCTCGCGGTGCTCGACGAGCTCGCGGCGCGCACCGCGGCGGTGGTGCAGGGCGTGCGCGGCACGACCAGCGCCTACGCCGAGAACAACCTCGGCGGGCACTACCTCGACGTAGACGTCGACCGGGGCGCGGCTGCGCGCCACGGGCTGCGCGTCGGCGACGTGCAGGAGGTCGTGCAGACCGCGATCGGCGGCATGCCGATCGGCACCGCGGTCGAAGGGCTCGGCCGCTTTCCGATCAACCTGCGCTACGCGCGCGAACTGCGCGACGACCCGCAGGCGCTCGCCGCGGTGCTGGTCGCGACGCCCGCTGGCGCGCAGGTGCCGCTCGGCGAGCTGGCGCGGATCACGGCGCGCAGCGGCCCGCCGATGCTGCGCAGCGAGAACGCGCAGCGCACCGCCTGGGTCTACATCGACCTCGCCGGCCGCGACCTCGGCGGCTACGTCGCCGAGGCGCGCGCCGCGGTCGAGGCCGCGGTGCCGCTGCCGCCGGGCTACAGCCGCACGTGGTCGGGCACGTTCGAATACCTGCAGGCGACCGAGAACCGGCTGCGCCTCGTGCTGCCGATCACCGGTCTGTTGATCGTGCTGCTGCTCTACTTCGGCACCGGCTCGTGGTTCCGGGTCGCGGTGATCCTGCTGGCGGTGCCGTTCTCGCTGATCGGCGCGCTGTGGTTCCTCTACGCGCTCGACTACGACCTCAGCCTCGCGGTCTGGGTCGGCATCATCGCGCTGCTCGGCGTCGACGCCGAGACCGGCCAGGTGATGCTGCTCTACCTCGACAGCGAGTTCGACCAGGCCGCGGCCGCCGGGCGCATGCGCACGCGCGACGACCTGCTGACGGCGATCCACGCCGGCGCCGTGCGCCGCATCCGGCCCAAGACGATGACCGTCGCGACCGACATGATCGGCCTGCTGCCCTTGCTGTGGGCGACCGGCACCGGCGCCGACGTGACGCGACGCCTGGTCGCGCCGCTGGTCGGCGGGATCGCCGTCAGCTTCCTGATGGAGCTGCTGGTGTATCCGGTCGTGTTCTACCTGTGGAAGCGCTGGCAGCTGCGCGGCCGGCTGGAGGTGGTGTGATGGGGCACGCGACGATTCTCGGCGCTCTGGCGGTGGTCGCATTCGCGACGGCGGGCTGCGTCGTGCATCCCGACGGCGAACGCGAAGAACGCGACCGAGCGAGCGCGGCCGGGGTCGCGTACGCGCGACCGTTCGCCGAGCTCGAGCTGCCGGAGCTGCCGCCCGACGCGCCGCTCGCGACGTTCGTCGCGCGCGCCGAGGCGGCGAACGGTGGCCTCGAGGCGGCGTGGCAGCGCTGGCGCGCGGCGCTCGAACGCGTGCCGCAGGACGGTTCGCAGCCGACGACGGCGATGGTGGGCCTGCAGCACACACTCGACGGCGGCGCGGCGCTCGACCGCACGGTGCTGTCGGTGCTCAGCGACGCGATGCGCAACCTGCTGTGGCCGGGCCGCGTCGCGGCGCAGGCCGAGGCCGCGCTGGCCGACGCACGCACCGTCGGCGCGGAGTTCACCGCGACGAGGCTGGCCCTGCAGACCGCGGTCGCCGAGGCGTGGCTCGCGCTCGCCGAACGCGACGCCGACCTCGCGATCGTCGAGCGCATGCTGGCGCAGCTCGACGTGCAGGTGCCGGCGACGCGCGCGCTGCTGCAGGCCGGCCGCGGCCGGCAGGGCGAGCTGCTCGGCGTGACGACGGCCGTGACGCGGCTGCGCATCGAACGCGACCGGCTCGCCGACGAGCGGCCGGCGCTGGTCGCGGCGCTGCGCGAGCTGCTCGGCGGCGTCGCCGACGCGTTCGCGCCGCGACCGGAGCTGCCGGCCTTGGCGCCACTGCGCGAGCCGGAACAGGCGCTGCTCGCGGCCGCGGTGACCGACGGACCGGCGCTCGCCGTGCGCCGCAACACCACGGCCGCCGCCGCGCGCCGAGTCGACGTCGCGCGCTGGCTGCGCGTCCCCGAGTTCTCGCTGGCGGCGATGGTGCGCGGCTCGGTCGACCAGACGCTCGGCCTCGGCGTGTCACTGCCGTGGCTGCGGCAGCCGGCGATCGACGCCGGCATCCGTGAGGCCGAGGCGCAGGCCGCGGCCGCCGACGCGCTGCAGCGCCAGGCCGGCGAGGATCTCATCGCCGCCGTGCAGCGGGAGCGTGCGCTCCTCTTGGCCATCGAACGACGGCATCGCGCGCTCGCCGAGGACCTGCTGCCGTTGCTCGCCCAAACCGCTGCCGCGGAACGGGCGGCGTGGTCCGCGGGCCGCGCCGACCTCGCCGCCTGGACCAGCGCCGAACTCGCGCGCCTCGAGGTCGAGCGTTCGCTGGTCGGCCTGCGCGCGGCGCACGCGCTCGGTCGGGCGCGGTTGCAGGAGCTGGTGGGGCCGACCACGTTCGCGCCGTGATCCGCTCGCCGCTGCTTGCCGCCGGCGCGACTGCGGGTATGCCATCGCCATGAACCAGGCCCCGACGCGCTTCGACCCGGCAACGCTGCGCGTGCTGCTCGTCACCGACGGTCTCGGCGACGCATCGCGCATCGCCCGAGTCGTCCGCGCCGTCACCCAGGCCGGCGTGCGCGCCGTGCAGGTGCGCGAACCGCAGTGGACGGCGCGCGCGCTGTGGCGCGTCGTCGAGGACCTGGCGCCGCTGCTCGCCGCGGTCCAGGGGCTGCTGTTCGTCAACGACCGACTCGACGTCGCAATCGCCGGCAGCGCCGATGGCGCGCAGCTCGGCCACCGGTCGCTGCCGCCGGACGTCGCCCGCGCGATGGTCGGGCCAGGGCCGTTGCTCGGCTACTCCGCGCACGACGAGGGTGAACTCGCGGCCGCCGCCGCCGCCGGCTGCGACTTCGCCCTGCTGTCGCCGGTCTGGCCGACCACCAGCAAGCCCGGCGTGCCGCACCTCGGCGCAGCGCGCGCCGGACTGCTGACCGCGGCGGCGCGCCTGCCCGTCCTCTGGCTCGGCGGCGTCACCGCGGCGACCGCCGCGACGCTGCGCGACCTGCCGCCGGCGCAGCGGCCACTCGGCGTCGCCGTACGCAGCGAACTGATGACGGCTGCGGATCCGGCGGCGGCGGCGGCGGGGTTGCTGCAGGCGCTGGCGTAGTCGTGCCGACTCGCGGGCTAGCCGAAGCGCCCCGAGACGTAGTCCTCGGTCTCGCCGACCAGCGGCCGCGTGAACATCGCGTCGGTCGGCCCGTACTCGATCAGCCGCCCGAGATACAGGAATGCCGTGTAGTCCGAGCAGCGCGACGCCTGGTGCATGTTGTGCGTGACGATCAGCACCGTGTAGTTGCCCTTCAGCTCCCAGATCAGGTCCTCGATCTTGCCGGTGGCGATCGGGTCGAGCGCCGAGCACGGCTCGTCCATCAGCAGCACCTCGGGTTCGGCGGCGATCGCGCGGGCGATGCACAGGCGTTGCTGCTGGCCGCCTGACATCCGCAACGCGGAGGCGTGCAGGCGGTCCTTGACCTCGTCCCACAGCGCCGCCCCGCGCAGGCTGCGCTCACAGACCTCGTCGAGCACGCGGCGGTCACGGACGCCGTCGATGCGCAGCGGGTAGACGACGTTCTCGTAGATCGACATCGGGAACGGGTTCGACTTCTGGAACACCATCCCCATGCGCTTGCGCAGCTCGATGACGTCGACGCGCGGGCCGTAGATCGAGTCGCCGTTGAGCTTCATGTCGCCGGCGATGCGGACGTTGTCGATCAGGTCGTTGAGGCGGTTGACCGAGCGCAGCAGGGTCGACTTGCCGCAGCCCGAAGGGCCGATCAGCGCGGTGACCTTGCCGCGCGGCACCTGCAGGTTGATGTCGTGCAGCGCCTTGCTGTCGCCATAGAACAGGCTGAAGTTCTCGATGCCGAGCACGTGCTCCTCGGCCGCGACCTGGTCGTGGATGCACGAGGCGACGTGCTCGCCGCGCGCGATCGCGGCGAGGACACCGGTCTTGCCGGCAGGGGGTTCGGTCATGGTGGCGTCGTCGGTCACGGACAGCGGGCGTGGGCCTGGCGCGGGCATGGCGCGGCGCAGGGGGTCGGCACGGAAGGACGGCTGCGGGTCGCTCATGGGGTTTGGCGGGGTCAGAACTGGGCGGCGACGAACTTGCGCCGCAGGCGGCTGCGCAGCCAGATCGCGCAGACGTTCAACAGCACGATCACGCCGATCAGCAGCAACGTGGTCGTGAACACCATCGGCTTCGCGGCTTCGCTGTTCTGGCTCTGGAAGCCGAGGTCGTAGATGTGGAAGCCGAGGTGCATGAAGCTGCGCGACGGGTGCAGGTAGGGCGCTTCGCCGTCGAACGGCAGGTCGGGAACGAGCTTGGCCGCGCCCACCAGCATCAGCGGCGCGACCTCGCCGGCGCCGCGCGCCATCGCCAGGATCGCACCGGTCATGATGCCGGGCATCGCGCGCGGCAGGACGATGCGCCGGATCGTCTGCCACTTGCTGGCGCCGCACGCGTAGCTGCCTTCGCGCATCGAGCCGGGGACCGCGGCCAGCGCCTCCTCGGTGGCGACGATCACCACCGGCAGCGTCAGCAGCGCGAGGGTCAGCGACGCCCAGATCAGCGCGCCCTTGCCGAACGTCGGGTTCGGCAGGCGCTCCGGGTAGAACAGCGCGTCGATCGAGCCGCCGACGATGTAGCAGAAGAAGCCGAGGCCGAACACGCCGAAGACGATGCTCGGCACGCCGGCGAGGTTGTTGACCGCGACGCGGATCGCGCTGATCACGAGCCCGCCCTTGGCGTACTCGCGGATGTAGAGCGCGGCGAGCACGCCGAGCGGCACGACCAGCAGCGACATCACCAGCGTCATCAGCACCGTGCCGAAGATCGCCGGCCAGACGCCGCCTTCCTGGTTGGATTCGCGCGGCTCGGCGGTCAGGAACTCCCACCAGCGATCGGCGAACACGCCGAGGCGTTCGCCGAACGACAACCGGTTCGCCGGGTAGGTGCGGACGATGTCGGCGAGGTAGACGTCGCGTTCGCCGCCGTCGCCCCTGCGCAGGCGCAGCGCGAGCCGCTTCTGCTCGGCGAGCAGGCCGTCGATCTGCTGCGACAACGCCGAGCGCTCGGGCTCGTGCGCCTTCTCCAGCGCGCGCCACGCCGCGACCGCCGCCGTGTGCTCCGCCGAATTCGTGCCGTGCCGCAACTCGGCGCCGCGTGCGGCGAGCCGCGCGTCGTCCTCGGTCGCGCTGAGGCCGCCGATGCCGTGCTTGCGCAGCGCCGCGATCTGCTCGTTGCGCGCGTGCACGCCGGCGAGTTCGCGGTCGACCTGCGCGACGATCTCGGCCGGCTCGCCGGCGACCGCCTGGCCGTCGCGCAGCAGCGCCAGCGGGTAACCGTAGACCCGGCCATAGGAGGTCGGTTCGACGACGCCCTGGCGTTCGACGACCAGCGGCCACTCGGGCAGCCGTTCGTCCTGGATCAGGTAGTCGGGCACCCAGTGGAAGTCCTCGCCGGTATGGCCCGTCCGGATCAGCCGCCGCCGCACCAGCTGGTCGCCGATCGCCGCGCGGACGGCCTCGGGAGCCTCGGCGCGCTGCGGCGCGGTCGGCACGAACGTGCTCGTGCGGGTGATCTCGCCGAGCCGCACCGTGCCGTCGCGCAGCACCAGCTCGCTGACCCGACTCGGCCAGAACGTCGCCATGCCCTGCCACAGCACGAAGCCGAGCAGGCCGAAGACCATCAGGAGGCAGACGGCGAGCGCGCCGCCGCACAGCCAGACCATCGGTTCGCCGCGGGCGCGCACCGCCTGCTGCGGGTCGGTGTTGCGTCGCAGCCGCGGGCGCGGCGCGGGCATGCCGGACGGCGGGACGGACGCTGGTGCGGTCACAGCTGGTAGGCCCTCTTGCGGAAGCGCTGGCGGACGACCTCGGCCAGCGTGTTGAGCACGAAGGTCATCGCGAACAGGCATAGCGCCGCCAGGTAGAGCATCCGGTAGTGGGTGCTGTTGCGGACGGCCTCCGGCAGCTCGGTGGCGATGTTCGCCGACAGCGTGCGGAAGCCGTTGAAGACGTTCGCGTCGAGGATCGGCGTGCCGCCGACCGCCATGACGACGATCATCGTCTCGCCGACGGCGCGACCTAGGCCGATCATGATCGCGCTGAACACGCCGCTGAGCGCGGTCGGGATCACGACGCGGACCGCGGTCTGCCACGGCGTCGCGCCGGCGCCGAGCGACGCCGCACGCAGGTGTTCGGGCACGGCGGACAGCGCGTCCTCGGCGATCGTGTAGACGATCGGCACCACGGCGAAGCCCATCGCGATGCCGACCACCAGCGAGTTGCGTTGGTCGAACGTGCCGAACACGCCACCGCGCAGGTCCCAGCCCAACCAGGTCAGCAGAGCGCCGAGCACGACGGCCGTCCCGAGCGCGAGCGCGCCGCCGAGGCCGAAGCGCCGCAGGCCCGTTCCGGCGCGCAGACGACCGACGACCAGCGCCGCCCGCTGCGCCCCGACCGGCAAGAGCAGCAGCAGCCAGCCGCCGAACGCCGAACTGCCGTGCCGCTCACCAGGCGAACGCGTCGCCACCGCGAGCCAGTCCTTGAGGTCGCCGCCGAACAACAGGCGTTCGGCCAGCGGGGCCGCGAGCACCGCGAGCGCACACCCCAGCGGCGCCGCGAGCACCGCCGCCGGCACGCGCCAACGGTCGCCGAGCGGCCGCAGGTAGGGGGGCAGCTGCTGCCAGATCTGCGCCATGACGACGAACGCGAACGGCACCGCGAGGATCGCCAGCAGCACCGCCATCAGGTGCTCGGCGACGACCGGCGCGAACACCAGCGCGGCGAGGAAGCCGAGCACGACGCTCGGCAGGCTCGCCATCAGCTCGATGGCCGGCTTGACGCGCGCGCGCCAGCGCGGGTGCAGGAACTCACTGGTGTAGATCGCGGCGAGCAGCGCCAGCGGCACGCCGAACAGGAGGCAGTAGAACGTCGCCTTCAGCGTGCCGAAGACCAGCGGCCACAGGCCGAACTTGGGTTCGAAGTCGTCCGAGCCGCCGGTCGACTGCCAGACGTGCTCGGGGCCGGGTGCGCCTTCGTACCAGACCGGGCGGAACGACGTCGCCAGCGACACCTCCGGATGGCCCGGATGGAGGTCCCAGCGGTGGATGCGCTGCGGCGCGGCGGCCATCAGCCCGTCCTCCTTGGCGGCCAACGCGACCGCGCGCGGCGGACCGCCGCCGGTCTCGGCGCGGGCGACCAGGCGTTCGCTGGTGGCGAACCAGACCGAGATCGTGCCGTCGCCTTGCGCGACCGCGAACATGCGGCTGCGGGCCGACGCATCGAGCGCCGTCACCGGGCTCGCGCTGGCCGGTTCGTAGGTGTGCGCGGCGACCATCTGGCGGCCGTCGCCGGTGGCGAGGGTCTGGCCAGGGGCGGCGTTGGCGCGGAACCACGCGGTCACGCGGCCGCGGTCGTCGCCGACCAGCAGCGTCGTCTGGCCGGCGAGGAAGCCGATGCTCGTCACCGTGCGGTCGTCGGGCAGCAGATCGAGCGTTTCGACCTGGCGCGGCGCCGAGGTGTCGCGCGCGTCGAGGCGCAGCAGGCGGCCGTCGTGCCAGACGAGGTAGACGTCGTCGCCGATGCCGCCGAGCAGCACGTGGTCGGGTGCCTGGACGCCGAGGTCGGGCGCGACCTCGCGCAGCGCCACGCTGCCGCCCGCGAACTCGACGATGTCGCGATCCTCGAGCAGGTCGTGGCGGACGGTGCGCTCCTTGATGTGCA
>CAYMRG010000141.1:9234-10639 GCA_964392555.1 uncultured candidatus Brocadiaceae bacterium | reverse complement strand
ACCGCCGGTACGTGCGTGACGCGCTGGGCGGCGACGGTCTGGACCGGACCGAGGCCCGTGTGCAGCCGTTCGGCAATCGTCGCCGCGAGCCACAGCGCGAGCCGCGCGCGGCCGCGCAGCCACAACGACAGCAGACCCGCGCCGGCGACCAGCAGCGCGCGCCAGGCGGTCGCGAGCAACACCGCGCGGTTGTGCGCGAGTTCGCCGGGCGCGGCGGCCGCGGCGATCGCTCGCGCGATCCCTTCGGCGTCGCCACCCATCGCGACCACCTGCGGGTGGTGCGCGTCGGCGGCCAGCAGGCCGGCGAGGCCGCGCGCGAACGACGCGTCGTCGCCGTGGTTGGCCAGCCAGAGCAGCGCGCCGGCCGAGACCGCCGCGACCGCGCCGAGCAGCAGCGCCGCCGGCCAGCGCCGCAGGCCGCGCAGCAGCGCGTCGCCGCCGAGTCCGGCCAGCACCACCAGCGCCATCGCCGTCGTGAACAACTGGCGGCGCAGGTCGCCGGCGGCGAAGCCGGGCACCAGCCGCGCCAGGCCGAAGAACGGCTGGTCCGCGGTGGCGAAGCCGAATGACACCAGGGCCACCGCCGCGAACCCGAACGCGAGCCGCCGCCGCGAGCGGTCGAACAGCGCCGCCAGCGCCGCCGCGAGCGGCACCAGCCCGACCGCGAACGACGTCTCGACCCAGCTCTGGAACGCGCTGTGGTCGCTCGCCCGCAGCGGTTCGGCGAGCAGCACGAGCTGGCTCAGCGGCATGCGCGTCGCCACGAGGAACGGCGGCCCGTCGCCGGCCGGCACGTAGAAGCGGTCGGCGGCCCAGCTCAGCAGGTCCGGCCAGCACAGCGACAGCGCGTGGTCCCATTCGAGCCCCAGGCCCTGCAGCTCGGCCGCGCTCCACGTCGCCTGCCGCGCCGACTGCGACGCCGCGAGCAGGATCGGGATCATGTTCGCCGCCGCGAGCAGCGCGCCGAGCAGGAAGCCGAGCCCGACCGGCACGAGCCGCCGCAACCGGTCACCGCGCGGCGCGCCGGCGACGAACAGCAGCGAAGCGAACACCGTCAGGTAGCTCGCCTGCAGCGCGACGACGACGAAGCCGGTCGACCACGACAGGCCCGCCCACACTCCGAGCCAGCCGATCGCGCCGAGCCGCGCGCGGCCGCGCGCGCCGACCGCGACCAGCTCGTGCGCCGCCGCCAGCATCGGCCACAGCGACAGCGCCGCGGTCAGGATCACGTTGTGGTGCAGCTTCCCTTGCGTCCACAGCCCCAGCACCGCCGCGACCAGCGCCAGCAGACCGGCGCCGTGCGCACAGCCGAGCCGCCGCACGAACGCGTAGGCGAACCAGCCGAACAGCACCAGGTGCACGAGGTACCACCAGCCGTACCATGCCACGCTCGGCAGCACGAACA
>CAYMRG010000141.1:0-9224 GCA_964392555.1 uncultured candidatus Brocadiaceae bacterium | reverse complement strand
GTGCACCTTGGCTGCCTGCGGTACAAGCCGCCCCAGCAGCAGCAGGTTGATCGGCTGCCACGGCTGCGCCATCTGCGGCACGAACGCCGCGCCGCCGCCGATGTCGTTGGTCCAGCGCGGCAGCTCGCCGGCGCGGAACCGATCCTGCATCACCCGGTCCCAGCACAGCGACTGCAGGTACTTGTCGGTCATGCCGACGTTGCCGCGGAACACCTCCGCCGCGTCGAACCGCCCCGCGGCGAACGCCTCGGCCATCGGCACGTCGAGCACTTCGGGCGGATGCGGCACCAGCGCGCGCCCCGGCAGCAGGGCGTCGCGCAGGAACAGCACCGCGCACAGGAGCGCCAGCAGCACGGCCTGCAGGTGTTCGGCACGCGAGGGCGCGGTCGAGGGCGTCACGGCGCGCACGATGCAGGCTCGGACGGCCCGGCGCAACCCGGAGCGCACCCGGCCACGGCCGATTCCAGCCGGCCCCAGCGGCGCGACGATGACCATGGCATGGGCAACTCCCGTAGCTCCCTGCGTGTTCTCCCTCTCCTCCTCGTCGGTGCCGCGGCCTGCAGCGGCGGTAGCGCCAGCGTGACGCCGCCGAGCTACGACCTGACCGGCTACTGGCAGTTGTTCGTGACGCCGACCGGTCTGCCCGAGGACGGCCCTCTGCCGGTCTACCTGACCCTGACCGGCAGCGCGATCGACGGCGTCGGCCTCTCCGGCAGCGTCAGCGGCACGGGCGTCGGCCTCCACGTCGACGGTGGCGCCTTCACCCTCGATCTCACCGGCACCGCCACCAGCGCCGATTCGATGAACGGCTCCCTGACGATCGCCGGCGCGATCACCGACACCGGCACCTTCCGGCTCGAGCGCTTCGCACCGACCGGCATGATGACCGCCAGCGGCACGCTCGACGGACGAACCGTGTCGGTGTCGCTCGGCACCGGCATCGCCTCGCGCAACTACTCGGACCAGGCCCTCAGCAGCCTCAGCGCGATCGCGCTGGTCGCGACCGACGCCAACGACGACTTCGAGATCGAACTCAGCCCGGCCGGCCTCGCGGTCGGCACGCGGAACATCCCCGGCGACACGACGGCGACGCTGCTGTGGCGCACCGACGCCGGCATCGTCAGCAGCGACCCGGACAGCGGCACCGTGACCATCCTCAGCTACGACGACAACGGCATCTCGGGGTCGTACTCGCTGACGACGGCGGTCGGCACGGTGACGGGCATGTTCGACTGCGACTTCGATTACGACCGCTACGACCCGTAGGCGCCGCAGCCGGGCTCGCTCACAGGTTGCCGAGCCGGATCGCGCCTGTCGGGCAGTTGCGCTCGCAGGCCATGTCGCGCGTGCACTCGTAGTTGTGCAGCTTGCGGACGACGTCGCCGAGCGGCACCGCGGCGTAGCCCTGCGTGACGCAGGTCGCGGCGCAGATGCCGCAGTGGATGCAGGCGTTCATGTCGACGTCGAGGCGGACGTGGTCGCGCGGCCGCTGCACCATGCGGTCCTCCTCGGCGACGACCTCGGGCCGGCACAGATAGCGCGTCAGCGGGTGCGTCGTCAGCACCTCGAGCGCTTCGCGTTCGCCGAGCCGAACGATCTCCTCGACGTCGGGCATGTCGAGCAGGCCGAGGTGCGAGACCTTCGGCTTGACGATCACGGTGCGTTCGTCGGCGTAGCGGTGCAGGTTGTGCTCGTTGAGCGCCTGCCCCATGACCTCGTAGGTCTGGAACAGGATGTGCGGCAGCGTCGCCTTGTACGGCGTCTCGACGTGCAGGTCGCGGTGCGACAGATCGATGCCGATCACGAGGTCGGCCGAACGCGCGCGGGCGATGCGCAGCGCCAGCGTCTCGGTCATGCCGCCATCGACGAAGTGGTCGCCGCCGATCGACATCGGCTCGAAGATCGTCGGCAGGCAGGCGCTGGCGTAGACCGCGTCGGCGACCGGCAGGTCGGCACTGCCGGGCAGGCCGAAGAAGTGCGACGCACCGGTGGTCAGCGACAGCGCGTTGCAGAAGAACGGCCGTTCGAGCGCGTCGAACGAGGCGTGCGGCAGCCAGCGGCGCAGCAGCTCGTGGAAGGTGCGGCCCTTGTAGACCGACGCGTGGCGGTAGCCGCGCACCAGGAACTTCAGCAGGTTGAGCCGGAAGTAGTCCTTGATGCTGATCTCGCGCGCGGCCTCCTCGACCTGGCGGCTGTCGAGACCCGACGCGAACAGGCCGCCCATCACGGCACCCATGCTGGTGCCGACGACCTCGTCGACGACCAGGCCGAGGCGCTCGATCGCGCGGATCACGCCGATGTGGCAGAACCCGCGCATGCCGCCGCCGCCGAGCACCAGCACGGTCTTGCGCGGCCGCGCCGCACCGACGTGGCGGACGCGCTCGTAGCGTGCCAGCGCGTCGTCGCCGCCCCCGCCGCCGGTGCCAGCGCCGGCGGCGCCACCAACACCGCCACCGACACCGGTGCCGCTGGCGAGGTCTTGCCCCGGCGGGCCCTGGTGCGGAAGCGGCGTTCTCACGGTGTCGAGACGACGGGCCGGGCGCGAGCCCTCCCGCCATGTGTCTCTAGATCGGCCAACGTGCGAGGTTGCCTGAAGGACGCAACCATCTGCAGCCGACAACCTAGTACAACGTCGAGGCCGAACCCCGGTGAGCACCTACTCGTGGCAACGGATGCAGCGCCTGCCGCGCGCCGAACTGCGCGCCTTGCAGGACCACCTGCTGCAGCGCTACGTACGGGAGCAGCTCTACCCGTTCTCGCCGTGGTACCGGGACGTCTTCGACCGCGCCGGCGTGCGGCCCGAGCAGATCCGCAGCGTCGACGACCTGCGGCGGCTGCCGCTGTCGACGAAGCGCGACCTGCTGCCGACCGCCGACGATCCGCAGCGGTTCAAGCGCTTCATCCTGCAGCCGGATCCGGATTCGATCCGCAAGGCGTGGCCGCTGGCGAAGAAGCTGCCGCTGCTGTGGACCAAGTGGACGAAGGGCGTCGAGGCCGTGCGCAAGCTCGTGAAGCACCAGTACGCGCCGTGCTTCATGACCTTCACGACCGGCCGCTCGGCGGAGCCGGTGCCGTTCTTCTACTCGCCGGCCGACATCCAGAACCTGCACACGACCGGCACGCGGCTGGTCGACGTGATGGCGCTGCCCGGTGACTACCGGATCGCCAACGTCTTCCCGTACGCGCCGCATCTCGCGTTCTGGCAGGTGTTCTTCGCCGGCCAGGCGACCGACATGATGGTGCTGTCGACCGGCGGCGGCAAGGTGATGGGCAGCAGCGGCGACCTGCGCGCGATCGCGCGGCTGCGCGCCGATTCGCTGATCGGCGTGCCCGGCTACGTCTACCACCTGCTGCGGCGCGCCGCCGGCGAAGGCCTCGACCTGTCGTCGATCCGCTGCGTCGTGCTCGGCGCCGAGAAGGTGCCGCCGGGCCTCAAGGCCAAGATCGTCGAGCTGCTCGCCGCGTGCGGCGCGAACGACGTGCGCGTGTTCGGCACCTACGGCTTCACCGAGGCGCGGATGGCGTTCGCCGAATGCCCGACGCCCGACAACGCCTACACCGGCTACCACCTCTACCCGGACCTCGCGATCTTCGAGGTCATCGATCCCAAGACCGGCGAGGTCGTGCCCGACGGCCAGGACGGCGAACTGGTGTTCACGCCGCTGCAGGCGCGCGCCAGCACGGTCTTCCGCTACCGCACCGGCGACCTCGTGCGCGGCGGCCTGCGCTGGGACCCGTGCCCGCACTGCGGCCGCACCGTGCCGCGCATCAGCAGCGACCTGACGCGCGAGTCGAGCCTCAAGGACCTGCAGCTGCTGAAGGTCAAGGGCACGCTGGTCAACCTCGAGGACTGCGCGATGCTGCTCGGCAACATGAAGGAAGTCGAGGAGTGGCAGATCGAGCTGCGCAAGAAGGACGACGACCCGCTCGAGGTCGATGAACTGGTCGTCCACCTCGCGGTCCGGCAGGGCTGCGCCGAGGCGACCGCCGAGGCCAACGTCCGCGAGGCCTTCAAGAGCCGCCTCGAGGTGATGCCCAACCACGTCGAGTTCCTCGGCCTCGAGTCGATGCTGCGCAAGATCGGCATGGAGACCGAGATGAAGGAGAAGCGCTTCGTCGATGCGAGGCCGAAGCCGTGAGAACCGCCGTGAGGCACCAGCCGTGAGGCACCAACCATGAACCAGGCCCCGCTGGCGATCGTCGCCGGTCTGCGTACGCCGTTCTGCAAGGCCGGCGGCGCGCTGCAAGGCGCGTTCGCCGCCGATCTCGCCGCCTTCGCGATCCGCGAACTGCTCGACCGCACCGGCCTGCCGCCGCAGCTCGTCGACGAGGTGATCCTCGGCTGCGCGGGCCCCGATGCCCGCGAGGCCAATGTCGCGCGCGTCGCGGCGCTGCGCGCCGGCCTGCCGGAGAGCACGCCGGCGATGACCGTGATGCGCAACTGCGCGTCGGGCATGGAGTCGCTGGTGACGGCGCAGCAGCGGCTGGCCGCCGGTGCCGGCGAGGTGTTCCTGGTCGGCGGCGCCGAATCGATGAGCAACTTCCCGCTGCTGATGGGCCCGCAGCTGGTGAAGTTCTTCACGCGGCTCGGCAAGGCCCGCTCGGTGGCGCAACGCCTCGCGACGCTGGCGTCGTTCCGGCCGCGCGCGCTGAAGCCGCGGATCGCGGTCGTCGAAGGCCTGACCGATCCGACCACCGGCCTGATGATGGGCAACACCGCCG
Organism: uncultured candidatus Brocadiaceae bacterium; assembly: GCA_964392555.1. Classification (GTDB taxonomy): domain Bacteria; phylum Planctomycetota; class UBA1135; order UBA1135; family UBA2386; genus CAYMRG01. The sequence goes on along the minus strand of CAYMRG010000141.1, from coordinate 4,502 downwards.
AGCTGATCGCGCAGCGGTTCGGCATCGGCCGCGCGGCGATGGACGCGTTCGCGCTGCAGAGCCACCAGCGCGCCGCCGCGGCGCAGGCGCGCGGCGCGTTCGCCGGCGAGATCGCGGCGTTCGTGCCGCCGCCGAAGTTCGCCGCGCCGATCGCCGCCGACGACGGCGTGCGGCAGGAGCAGTCGGCCGAGGCGCTGGCGAAGCTCAAGCCGGTATTCGACCGCCGCTACGGCGACGTCACGGTCGGCAACAGCTGCCAGATCACCGACGGCGCGGCGATGCTGCTGTGCATGTCGGCCGCGCGCGCCGACGCGCTGGGGCTCGCGCCGCTGGCGTTCGTCCGCGGCACCGGCACCGCCGGCCTGTCGCCGGCGCAGATGGGCCTCGGCCCGGTCCACGCGACGCCGAAGGCGCTGGCGCAGGCCGGCATCGGCTTCGCCGACCTCGACCTGATCGAGATCAACGAGGCGTTCGCCGCGCAGGTGCTCGCCTGCGAGGCGGCGTTCGCCAGCGACGACTACTGCCGCCGCGAGCTCGGCCTGCCGGGCGCGCTCGGCACGATCGACCCGCAGCGGCGCAACGTGCTCGGCGGCGCGATCGCGCTCGGCCACCCGATCGGGGCGACCGGCGCGCGGCTGGTGCTGACGCTGGTGCAGCAGCTCCGGCAGAGCGGCAAGCGCTACGGCCTCGCGACGCTGTGCATCGGCGGCGGCCAGGGACAGGCCATCGTTCTGGAGGCGGCATGAGTACGATCGAGGACCAGGCCGTGATCACCGATTCGCGAGGCAACTCCCCCGCCGCATCCGGCGTCGTGCTGTGCACCGTCGGCGACGACGGCGTCGCCCTGCTGCGGCTCGGCGCGCCCGACGAGGGCATGGTCACGCTGACCAAGGAACGGCTCGAATCGCTCGACGCCGCGCTGCAGCGGCTCGCGGCCGACGCCCGGCTGCGCGGCGTGCTGATCACGGGGCCGGGCCCCGGCATGTTCTGCGCCGGCGCCGACGTCAAGCTGATCGCCGCGATCACCGAGGTCGCCGAAGGCGAGGCCGCCGCGGCGCGCGGCCGCGACATCTTCGCCCGGCTGCGCGCGTTGCAGGCGCCGGTCGTCGTCGCGATCGAGGGTCCGTGCCTCGGCGGCGGCTGCGAACTGGCGCTGTTCGCCGACGTCCGCATCGCCAGCGACCACCCGGCGACGCAGATCGGCCTGCCCGAGGTCAAGCTCGGCATCCTGCCGGGCTTCGGCGGCACGCAGAACCTGTCGCGGCTGGTCGGCCTGCCGACTGCGCTCGACCTGATCCTCAACGGCAAGCTGCTGCGCGGCAAACAGGCGCTGAAGAAGGGCGTCGTCGACCAGTTCGTGCCGTCGGCGAAGCTGCTGACGGTCGCGCGCGCCGAGCTCGACCGGCTGATCGCCAAGGGCCAGAAGGCGCCGCCGCGCCGCCTGCACGGCAGTGCGAAGCTCCTGAGCACGACGCCGCTGCGCGCGCTCGCGGTGCGCGCCGCGAACAAGGCCCTGCGGCAGGGCCAGGCCCGCTTCTACCCGGCGCCGCGCGCGGCCCTGCAGTGCTGCATCAACGCGTTCACGCTGCCGCCGGCGCAGGGTTTCGCCGCCGAGGCCAAGGCGCTCGGCGAGCTGGTCACCGGCGAGGTCAGCAAGGGCCTCGTCCACCTGTTCTTCCTGACCGAGCGCAGCAAGCGGCTCGCGAAGGGCCCCGGCGCGCGCGACTGCCGCCAGGCGCTGGTCGTCGGCGGCGGCGTCATGGGCGCCGGCATCGCCGGCCAGTTCGCCGGCAAGGGCCTGCGCGTGCGGCTCTGCGACCTCGACCTCAACGCGCTGGCGCGCGCCAAGGCGCGTCTGCAGAAGGACCTCGACAAGCAGCTGCAGCGCCGCCACCTCGAACGCCACCAGGCGCAGGCCGTGCAGGATCGCCTGCAGGTCGGCACCGACTGGGGCCGGCTCGACCACGCCGACCTCTGGCTCGAGGCGGTCGTCGAAGACCTCGGCCTGAAGCAGAAGCTGATGGCGCAGGCGATCGCGCGCGGTCTGCCGGCGACCGCGGTGCTGGCGACGAACACCAGCTCGCTGTCGGTGACGGCGATGGCGCAGGGCGTGCCGCACCCCGAACGGGTCGTCGGCGTGCACTTCTTCAACCCGCCCGAGAAGATGCCGCTGGTCGAGGTGATCCGCGGCGAGCAGACCGACGACGCGACCGTCGCGACGGCCTGCAAGCTGGCGGTGCGGCTCGGCAAGTTCCCGGTCGTCACCGCCGACCGCGCCGGCTTCCTCGTCAACCGCTGCCTCGCGCCCTACCTCAACGAGGCGGCGCGGCTGCTGCTCGAAGGCACCAGCGCCGAGGCGATCGACGCGGCGCTGCTCGACTTCGGCATGCCGATGGGCCCGTGCCGGTTGCTCGACGAGGTCGGCTTCGACGTCGCGGCCAAGGTCAGCGACGTGATGCAGGCCGCGTTCCCCGAGCGCATGGTGCCGTGCGAGCTGTTCGCGGCGATGGCCGAGGCGAAGCTGCTCGGCCAGAAGACCGGCGGCGGCCTCTACGGCAAGGACGGCACCGGCAAGGGTCCGGGCCGCGCGATCGTCGCACGCCTGCAGAAGCAGCGCGGCACGCCGGGTCGCCAGGCGGGCCGCAGCGAACTGGTCCACCGGCTGATCTACCCGCTGGTCGACGAGGCCTACCGCTGCCTCGACGAACGCGTGGTCACCGCCGAGGAGGACCTCGACCTCGGCCTGGTCATGGGCATCGGCTTCCCGCCGTTCACCGGCGGCATCACGCAGTTCGCGCGCCGCGAAGGCCTGGCGACGATCGTCGCCGCGCTCGACGAGCTGTCGCGCAGCGTCGGCCCACGCTTCCAGGCGTCGGACGCGCTGCGCAAGCGCGCCGTCGACGGTTAGCCCGCACCACCGCGACCGGGCGCGCCGCTTTCGCCGTCCCGCTGCGTCGGGCTCCCTGCCAGCGTGCTCGGCGGGGCCACGGCCCCGCCTCCGCCCGCTTCGGTCGCCCTCCTTGCCGGACGACGAAATCGACGCGCCCGGGAGCAGCTCTCGTGCGACATGCGGGCGAACCCGGATCCTCACCAACCACCGCGTCCGACCGGGCGCGCCGCGTTCACCGTCCCGCTACGAAGACGAGCCGAGGCCGCAAGCCAACGAAGCCACACGCTCAACCCGAGCGCGGATCGGCCAATCGCTCGAGTTCCAGGGCGAGGGCGGCGCGGGCCCGCATCAACAGCATGCGGGTCGCCCCTTCGCTGCGGCCCATGCGCTCCGCGACCTCACGGCGCGACAGGCCGTCGATCAACGCAAGCCGCAAGACCTCGCCCTGCTGGGGTTCCAGCGCCGTCAGGGCCTTGTGGAAGATGGCCTTCTCCTCGGCGAGGCTGGCCTCGGCGCTCGGCCGGAGCGGCGGATCGAACAGGATGCGCGCCAGCACGTTGCGCTCGGACGTCCGCGGCGCGCGCCGCTTCTTGGCGCCGAACCAACGGGCCTGGCGGTGGATGTCGTGCTCGATGATGCAGGTCAACCAGGCGACGAAGTCGTCGGGCGTGGTGCCATCGAACGTCGGCAACGCCTCCAGCATCTGCAGGTAGGAGTTCTGCAACACGTCCGAGTGCCGCATCGCCGCGCGAAGGTTGGCGCCGAGCCGGGCTTCGACGTAGCCACGCAGGCGGTGTTCGGTCCGCTCCAGGATGCGCGCCACGGCCTCGCCATCGCCCGCTTTGGCCAGCGCCAGGTCGGCTGCGAACGGCGCATCGGGCGGGTTTCCTGCCATTGGACCGAAGAATACCATGCCGCCGCGTGACACGGTGGCGCCGTCCGATCCTTGCGGTGCCACTCCCCCGCCCATCCGGCGACCTACCGACATGCGCACGCTTCCTCTCCTTCTCGCTTCCCTGCTTGGCCTAGCGCCCCTGACCGCCCAGTCGGGCCTGCGCGGCGCGGCCTTTTCGGGTACGACCCCACCGGCGTCCGGCTACGGCTCGGACGTCGTCATGGGGTCGCTTCCCCATGCGGCCATCCGCTACGACGTCGCGGCGGGCGCCACGCGGGTCGTGGCCCTGCTCGCCCACGTCACGCTGGCCAGCGACCTCAGGCCCAGCTCGATGCGCGCCGACCTGGTGCAGCGCTATCCGTTCCTCGCCGACCCGGTCTTCGACGGCATCCACGACTGGAACACGGCGAACAGCGCGTTCGCCGGCTGCCCCCTGTCGTTCCTCAACCCCAGCGAACCGCTCTTCGTCCCGCCGACGCGGGTACGCCGCTTCCTCGACCAGTACCTCGCCAACCCGAGCCAGGTCTACGGCCCGTCCGTCACGTCGAGCAGCAACGCGCTCTACGTGCTGCCCAGCGGCTTCGCCGCGACCAACGACAGCGACGAGCGCTACGCGTTCGCCAGCTGCTGGCAAGGCACGCAGGGCGCGTTCCAGGTCGCGCGCCTCGCCCAGGACGCGCTGCTCGTCGCCGCCCGCAACCAGTACCCCAGCGATCC
>CAYMRG010000140.1:9914-10651 GCA_964392555.1 uncultured candidatus Brocadiaceae bacterium | reverse complement strand
GAGAACACAGAGACCACAGAGAAGAACAAGCAGAAGAAGAGAGAACAGAACAGAAGAGAAGAGAAGAGAGGAGAGGAAGCGGGGAGAGGGGAGGACGAGAGCGCTCAGCGGCCGCGCAGGGCGTCTTCGAGCGCGGCGATTGCCGGCAGCAGGTCCTGGTGGTCCTCGAGCGCGGGGCGGAACAGGTCGCCGCGTTCGGCGAGGCGCGCCGGCATCGTCTGGATCGTGAAACGCTGGGGCGTGAGGTGGGCGTCTTCGAGTTCGTCCCAGGCGAGCGGAGCCGACACCGAGGCGCCGCGCACGGGGCGCGCGCTGTAGGGCGGGACGATGGTCTGGCTCCGCCGGTTCTGCAGGAAGTCGAGGTAGACCTTGCCGTCGCGCTGGTCCGGCAGGCGTTCGACGGTCGCGATGTCGGCGAGTTCGCGGACCAGGACGCGCGCGACCGCTTCGGCGAACATCTTCGAGTGGTCGTAGGTGTAGTGGGGGAGCAGCGGCACGAACACGTGCATGCCCGACTTGCCCGACGTCTTCAGCAGCGGCCGCAGGCCGATGCCGCGCAGCAGCTTGCCGGCCGCGCGCGCGATCCGCACGACGTGCGCGAACGGCGCCGTCTTGGGGTCGAGGTCGAGCACCGCGTAGTCCGGGCGATCGAGTGTCGGTACGCGTGACAGCCACGGATGCAGTTCGATGCTGCCGAGGTTGATGGCGTAGAGCAGCGCGTCGCGGTCGTCGATCAC
>CAYMRG010000140.1:481-9904 GCA_964392555.1 uncultured candidatus Brocadiaceae bacterium | reverse complement strand
GGCAGTCCTTCGGCGCGCGCGTGTCCCCAGCACTGCGGGATCGCGACCGTGCGCAACCAGTCCGGCGTCCCGGCCTTCGCTTCGCGTTGGTAGAACGACTTGCCGTCGATGCCGTCCGGGAAGCGGTTGAGATGGACCGGGCGGTCGCGCAGGTGGGGCACCAACGCGTCGGCGACCGCGTGGTAGTAGGCGAGCAGGTCGCCCTTGGTGAAGCCTTCGGCCGGCCAGTAGACCTTGTCGAGGTTGGTCGGTCGCACGCGCGAACGCGGCGTCGGCGCGCGCGGTGCCGTTGCGGCCGGCGCGGCGACGGGTGCGGTGCCGGCGGGCGCGCACGGCAGGCGCAGCCAGTCGGCACTGGCGCCGGCGACGTAGGCGCTGCGCGCCCGCTTGCCGATCGCGGCCGGCAGTCCGAGCGCCTGGATCTGCGTCGCCAGCGCCTGGCCGGTGCCGGTGACGTGGTCGACGAACAGCAGCTGTGGGTGCGGCGGCACCAGGGTTCGCAGCGCCGCCTTGCGGTCGGCGAGTGGCAGCGACCGCAGGTCGAACTCCTCCCACTGCAGCAGATCGAACGCGTAGAACGCGACCTGCTGGCCGCCCGCGGCCCAGGCCGTCGCCAGCGCGCCGTGGCTCGGGCGGCCGTGTACGTCGAGTGCGACCAGCACGCCGTCGAGGATCGCGCTGTCGCAGCGCAGCGCGCGCAGCGCGGCCTGCAGCGGTGCCGGTGGCTCGGTTGCATCGCCGAGCAGTCGGACGGCATCGCCGCGCTTGGCGGCGAAGCAGCGCCGGCCGGTGAACTCCATCTCGAACAGCCAGGCCGGGTCGTCGAACGGCGCGCGCACGTCACCGCAGCGCATCGGCTGCGGCGCGAGCGGTCGGTCGAGCGTCGGCGCCGCGTCGAGTTCGATGCCGAGCGCGGTGTCGCGCGCGCTGCCGGCGTAGCGGTCCTTCGACTTGAACAGCAGCCAGCTGTTCTTCGCCTGCTGCGTCCGCACGAGGTGCCACTCGCCGCGCAGACGGCGGCCGCGCAGCACGAACTTCAGCTCGCCGGCGGCCATCGCCGCGTCCCAATCGGGCTGCTTCACCAGCTCGAAGGTGCCGCGGTCCCAGATCGCCATGGTGCCGGCGCCGTACTGGCCCTTCGGAATGCGTCCGCTGAAGTGTTCGTAGGCCAGCGGGTGGTCCTCGGTGCGTACGGCGAGCCGCTTCTCGGCCGGGTCGTAGGAGAAGCCGCGCGGCACCGCCCACGATTTCAGCACCCCGGCGTGGGCGAGCCGCAGGTCGTAGTGCAGGTTGCGCGCCTCGTGCCGGTGCACCACGAACACCGCGCCAACGGTCGGTGGCGCTGTTTCGCCGGCCGGCTCCGGCGTGGCGCCGAAGTCGCGCTTCTTGCGGTACTCGTCGAGGGGGTCCGGCATCGACATCGGCGATGCGCATCCTGCCCGTTCGCGGCGCGCGGTGCGAGGTCCTGTGCACGGCGGTGAGCGAAGCCGCACGCCGTGCGCTTCCGCTCGGCCGCCGGGGTCGGCGCGGTCGTCGGCCGCAAGCTGCTCGCTGGCAGGCCGTTGCGGGCCGGATGACTCCGCGGCTTGCGGCCGGACCGGCGCCGGCTGCGGCGCCGCCGGTCCGGGCACTGGCTTTGCGTGACGGCGCGCGCTCCTCGGTGAGTCGAACCACCGGCCGTACGCGAAGTTCGCTTGCATGGAACTGCTCTGGCAGTAACGTGCTACGGCCCCTGGCTTGACTCGTCCGAGTTGTCCCACCGCCCCTGTTCCGATGGCGGACTCGCATCCCAATGAAAGCCAACCCCATTTCGCGGCCGACGCCGAGGCCCTCCGGGTCGCCCCTCCTCCTGCCCCTGCTGGCCGTCCCCCTGCTGCTGACCGTGGCGGGTTGTGCGGGCGGTACCAAGGGCGATCCCGACAACCGCGGTGACTTCAAGGTCGTCAGCATCTCGACGGGCAGCGGCACGGTCTATCCGTACCGCATCCGCGTCGCCGACTCGTTCGGCAACCCGACGACGACCGTCGTCAACGTCGAGAGCATCGACACCCTGAAGAAGAACGTCACGGCGAGCAACGGTGTGCTGCCCGTGGCGACGCTGCCGACGACCGCGGTGCTGCCCGACGGCAACGCCGGCAACCACTTCCTGCACTTCACGTTCAGCCACAAGCTGAAGGTCGAGTCGATCCTCAGCGACCTGCTGGCCAACCAGGGCATCTCGGGCCTGACCGGCGCGCTGGCGCTGCTGGCCTACGACGAGGCGACCGAGGAGTCGGTGCCGTTGAAGGGCCGTGGCTTCGTCAACGGCTACACCTACTACAACGAAGGTGGCGTGCTCCGCCTGGTCAAGGCCGTCGAGCCGGATGGCAACAGTGTCCGCATCCTCGATTCGCGCGCGACGGGCTTCCCGCAGTATCCGGGTGCCGCCGACCTCGTGACGAAGAAGTCGTTCGTGTTCCTCGCGGACACCAACGACAACCTGACCGACAACGAGGTGTTCAACCAGACCCTCGCCGGCAATCGGCTGATCCGCATCCTGGTGACGAGCGCGGTCCTCGACTCCGAAGACGACATCCTGCAGCAGGAGGTCGGCACGGCGACGACGGTCGGTCCGGACACGATCGCGCCGCAGGTGCTCGGTTTCTCGCGCGTCCCGGCCCAGCCGGAGATCCTGCCGGGCAACGAGCAGACCGGGATCGATCCGACGACCACGATCCTGGTGCGCTTCAACAAGCCGGTGCAGCCCGCCGAGGTCGGTTCGTTCTTCGATCCGACGCAGTTCACGCCGCCGACCGGTGGCGTCACGTTGGTTGCGACTGCGGCGGCGAACTCGTTCCCGGTCATCTACCACGCCGACCCGGTCAGCTATGGCGACCTGATGAGCTACATCATCACGCCCGCCTACAACCTGCCGGGTTCCGCGGACGTCGACATCTCGGTGCAGGCGACCACGATCCACAGCCTCGCCGGTGTCACGGTCGGCCAGGCCGTGACGACGCGCTTCCACACCGGCATCGGTCCGGGCATCGTCAACGCGCCGGTCGCGCCCGAAGCGATCTACGTCGGCATCACCGGTGCGGCGCCGGGTGTCTCGGTCATCGACCTGAACGGCTTCGGCCAGGGCACGGGTGACGTCAACCACACCCGCTTCCTGCTCAATCCGAACATCGGCATCAGCGGTCTGGTGCCGTCGCTGGCGCCGGGCACCAGCAACCTCGACGCCGGCAGCGGCGGCGTGCTGTCGCTGGTCAAGGACACCAACGGCGAGACCCGGTTGCTGCGCGACCCGGTGATCGGCGACGTCGGCGACATGCACATCGGTGCGCCGCTCGACCTGATCTACAACAACGAGAACATCAACGCGAACGCGACGCGCGCCAACCAGATCAACGAGCTGGTCGGCGCCGCGATGCCCGGCAACACGATCACGCAGCCGCCGATCCCGAATCCGCCGCGCTTCGTCTTCCCGCCGCCCAACGCCAACCGCGCGATCTTCTGCGAAGAGCCGACCACCAAGTCGAGCTACGGCCCGCCTGGTGCGCTGGTCACCGCCGGCCCGCCCGGTGGCTGCATCACGTCGCCGCTGAACCTGCTGGTGGCCGGCAATCCGTTCTCGTCGCAGCAGGGGGAACTCGGTCTCTACGGCTCGACCTTCATGGGCGTGTTCGTCGGTCCGCAGCCGCCGCCGGCTTCGCCGCCGCCGCCGACGCCGTTCTGCCCGTTCACGTCGCGGCAGCAGATCGGGCACTTCCTCTACGTGCTCGACCGCGACAACCGGCAGGTGCTGGTCCTGAACAGCAACCGGTTCACGATCCTGGGCACGATCCAGCTCAGCGATCCGGTCAGCATGACGATGTCGCCGAACATGACCCGTCTGGCGGTCTCGAACTACTCGAGCTCGTCGGTGACGTTCATCGACATCGACCCGACCAGCAGCCGGTTCCACACCGTGGTCGCCGAGACGCGCGTCCAGGGTGGTCCGACCGCGATCTCGTGGCAGCCGGACGGCGAGGACGTGCTCGTGCTGTCGACGGACGCGAACCTGCTGACGATCATCAGCGCGCTGGACTTCACGGTGCGGCGCACGGTCGCCGGCTTCCTCAACGCGCCGATCGACGTCATCGCCACCGAGCGCTACCAGGCGAGCGGCAACTCGTCGGGCGTCTACAACGCCTACATCCTGAACGACAACGGCACGATCGCCGTCTACGAGTCGGGTCCTGACGGCGTCAACGGCATCGGCTTCAACGACGTCATCGGCATCGTCACGAACTTCTCGTTCCCGCGCGCCAAGGCGCTCGCCTACGACGTGCAGGCCTCGAACGGCGGCGTCTTCGTCGGCCACGTCGACGAGAGCGGCCTCGGCCAGGTCTCGCGCCTGTGGCTGACCAGCACGCCGTTCGGTCCGCTGCCGCTGAATCCGAGCGCCGGTGGCATCATCCTGCCGCCGACGTTCCGGCAGAAGGAGTGGTCCGTGACGCAGCGCTTCGGTGGCTTCACCATCGGCACGCCGCTGAACGACCTGCTGAGCGGCAACTCGATCGTCGACATGTGCACCGACGAGTTGCAGAACTCGGGCGGAGCGGCTGGCCAGACGACGCCGTTCAATGCGTCGTTCGTGCGCACGCCGTACTTCCACTCGGGCAAGCACACGTTGAAGGCGCTCGGCGGCGGTCTCGGCCCGGCTTACACGCCGCGCCTGTTGTTCGTCGCCATGTCGGACGTCGGCAAGATCGACGTGCTCGAACTGCAGACCGGCACCCGCATCGCGACGATCGATGCGCCGGGCGTCCGCGTGCTGACCAGCTACTGGCGCCAGTAAACCCGGTTGCCGTGCAAGGCGACGGACCATGGTCCGCATCGCCGCGAGCGGGCCGCCCAGGAACGGGCGGCCCGCGGCGCTTCCGGACCGCTGGCGTTGAGCCGAGCCCGCCCAGTCCGCAGAATCCCAGCATGCCCGACGGATCGACGATCCAGCAGATGTTTGCCGAGGTGGCGCCGGGCTACGACCGCGCCAACCGCGCCCTGTCGCTCGGCATCGACGTCTGGTGGCGGCGGCAGGCGGTGCGCCTGGTCGGCGTCGTGCGCGGCGAACGCGGTCTCGACGTGTGTGCCGGCACCGGCGACCTGTCGTTCGCGCTGCAGCGCGCCGGCGCGGCCGTCGTCGGCGCCGACTTCTGTGTGCCGATGATCGCGCGCGCCGCACAGAAGCCGCCGCTCGACTCGGGCGGGCCGCGGTTCCTCGCGGCGGATGCGCTGCAGCTGCCGTTCGCCGACGGGGCGTTCGACTTCGCGACCGTGGCGTTCGGCATCCGCAATGTCGCCGATCCGGTGGCCGGTCTGCGCGAGATGGCGCGGGTGGTGCGGCCGGGGGGGCGCGTCGTCGTGCTCGAGTTCAGCAAGCCGCGCGTGCCGCTGCTCGGCTCCGCCTACCACCTCTACTTCCGTCGCGTGCTGCCGAAGCTCGGCGGCTGGATCAGCGGCGCGAAGAACGGCGCCTACCGCTACCTGCACGACTCGGTGATGGCCTTCCCCGAGCGGCAGGCCTTCCTCGACCTGATGACGGCGGCCGGGCTGGTGGCGCCGCGCATGCGGCTCCTCACGGGCGGCATCGCCGCACTCTACCGTGGCGACGTCCGCGCCTGAGCCGAAGGCGAAGGCGGGCGCGGCGAAGCCGGCAGCGGCGCCGGCAGCGGCGCCGGCCGCGGGTGGCTACGCCGCCTGGTCGCGCGATCCCGCGGTCGGCTTGTTCGCCGTGCTGCCGCTGTGGTTGCTCTACGAAGGGCTGCGCATGCTGCTGACGCCTTCGGAGCGCAACGGCGCCGAGCAGCTGTTGCTCGGCGAGCTGACGCGGCTGCACCCCAACGTGCTGTTGGCGCTGCGGCTCGCGTTCGGCGGCATCCTGCTGGTCGCCGCCCGCTCGCTGGTGAAGCGGCACGTGCCGTGGCTCCGCGTCGCCGGCGTGCTGGCACTCGAAGGGTCGGTCTACGGGCTGCTGCTCGGACCGATCGCTGCCGCGCTGACGTCGTCGGCGTCGCGCATGCTGGCGATCGGGCCCCTTCCCGCCTCGCTGGGGGCGGATTTCGTCGGTTCGCTCGGCGCCGGCATCTTCGAGGAACTCGTGTTCCGGCTCGGCCTGATGTCGGCGCTCGCGTGGGTGGCGATGCGCGTGGTCCGCAACTGGTCGATGCCGATCGCCGTCGCCGGCGTGTCCGCGGTCGTCGTCAGTGCGCTGGTCTTCTCGTGGTTCCACCACCTGTGTGGCGAACCGTTCGAGCGGACGCGGTTCCTGTTCCGCACGATGGCCGGGGTGCTGCTCGGCTTCCTGATGTGGGGGCGCGGCTACGGGGTGTGCGTCTACACGCACACGGTCTACAACGTCTACTTCTACCTCACTCGCCATGACCCGTGACGCGTCGCGAACCATGACGGACACGCCGGGCCGGTTCGCGGTCTGCTTCTCGGGCGGCAGCGGCATCGCCTACGGCCTGCGCCTGGTCGAAGTCCTGCTCGAGGCGGGGCACATGGTCCATCTGACCGCGACCGGCGCCGCGCTGCGCGTGCTCGTCCACGAGGCCGGTCGCGAACTCGATCTCGAACGGCCGGATCTCGCCGGGCTGTTCGCGCCGGATCTGCGGGCGCGGCTGGTCGTGCACGACCTCGCCGCGGTCGAGGCTGCACCGGCCTCGGGCAGCGCCGGCATCCTGGCGACGATCGTCGTGCCGTGCAGCATGGGCACGCTGGCGCGCATCGCGCACGGCTTCTCGAGCAACCTCGTCGAACGCGCCGCCGACGTCGCGCTCAAGGAAGGTCGGCCGTTGGTGGTGGTGCCGCGCGAGACGCCGCTGTCGGTGCTGCACCTGCAGAACCTGCTCGCGATCGCGCGGCTCGGCGCGATCGTGCTGCCGGCGATGCCGGGCTTCTACCACCGTCCGCAGCGCGTCGACGACCTCGTCGACTTCGTGGTCGGCAAGATCCTCGACCGGCTGCGCGTCGAGCACACGCTGGTGCGCCGCTGGGCGACCCCGCCGACGCCTGCGGCGACGCCGTGGGACGAGGGCGAGGCGTGACCGGCTCGGCCTCGGTCTCGCGGCTCGCGACCTACGCGTCGCTGGTCAAACTGTCGCACTCGGTGTTCGCGCTGCCGTTCGCGCTGCTGTCGCTCTTGACCGCGACCGGCGGCGCGCCGTCGCTGCGCCTGCTGCTGCTGGTCGTGCTCGCGGTGGTCGCGGCGCGCACGGCGGCGATGGCCTACAATCGCTACGCCGACCGCGCGATCGACGCGCGGAACCCGCGCACCGCCGGTCGCGAGATTCCGCGCGGCGCCGTGGCGCCGGGCGCTGCGCTGCTGCTGGTCGGCTGTGCTTGCGCGGTGTTCCTCGGCGCCTGCTGGCTGCTGTCGCCGCTGTGCTTCTGGCTCGGCCTGCCGACGCTCGCGTGGCTCTTGCTCTACAGCCACCTGAAGCGCTGGTCGGCGTGGTGCCATGCCTGGCTCGGCATCGCGCTCGGCATCTCGCCGGTCGCCGCGTGGGTCGCCGCCGACGGAGCGTTCAGCGCGCGGTTGTTGGCGCCGATCGTGCTCGGCTGCACCGTCGCCGCGTGGGTCGCCGGCTTCGACGTGCTCTACGCCTGCCAGGACGAAGCGTTCGACCGCGCGAACGGCCTCAACTCCGCACCGGTGCGCTTCGGCGCGCGCGGCGCGATGTGGCTGGCGCGCGGTCTGCACGCGGCGGCCGCGCTCGGCTTCGTCGCGTTCGGTCTGCTGGCGCCGCTGGGGCCGGCTTGGTTCGTCGGCGTCGCCGTCGCGGTCGGTCTGCTGGTCTGGCAGCACCGCCTGCTGCGCCCGGACGACCTGTCGCGGATCCAGATGGCGTTCTTCACCGCCAACGGCACGATCGCGCTGCTGCTGCTGGCCGCGGGCTGCGTCGATCTCTACCTGCTGCGGGGGAACGGCTGATGGCTGTCCCCAACCCCGAGGTCGAGCTCAACCGCCTGCAGAAGCTCGTGCAGAAGGGCCTGCCGCCGCTGCTGGTGATCACCGGCCCGGCCGACTTCTTCCGCGCCGAAGCCGTGCAGGCCGCGCTCGAGGCGGTGCCGAAGGACGCCGAGCTGCGCGTCGTCGATGCGGTCGACGAGCGCAGTGGGGGTGGCGGCGGCGCCGATGACGGCGACGACGGGGACGACGACGGCGACGACCGCGGCGACGAGGGCGACGGCGCCGAAGGCCTCGCCGCGTGCCCCGAGCTGCTCGACCTGCGCGGCGGCGGCCTGTTCGCCAAGCGCGCGTTCGTCGTCGTCCGGCGCGGCGCCAACTGGTGGAAGCGGCATGCCGCGACGGTCGCCGCGCAGGTGGCGCGCTTCGGCAAGGGCTGCGGCCTGGTCGTCGAGGCGACCAAGACCGACAAGCGCAAGAAGGTCGTCGCGCAGGCGCTGAAGGCGCTCGCCGACCAGGGTGCCTTGTTCGAGTTCCGCGACCTCTACGAGCTGCCGTACGACCGCGGCCGCGGCCCGCTCGAGGGCGAGCTGTGCAAGTGGGTCGCGACGCGTTCGACGAAGCTCGGCGTGCCGCTGTCGCCGGAAGCCGCGTGGCTGGTGATCGCGCAGGTCGGCACCGTGCCGGCCGAGCTGGTCGCCGAACTCGGCCGATTGCGCGACCAGCTCGCCGACCGGGTCAAGACGCTGCCGCGCGGCGGCTCGCTCGGGCCCGAGGCGCTGACCGGCCGCGTCACCTGCAGCTTCGAATCGACGCCGTTCGAGCTGGCCGAGGCCGTGCTCGGCGACGACCGCCGCCGCGCCTACCGCTCGGTGCGCGCGATGTTCGCGCGCGGCGTTCGCGGCAAGGATGGCCGCGCGGTCGACGGCGGCGGTCTGCTGCCGTTCGCGACCAGCTGGCTGTTCCAGACGCTCGCGACCACCTACGAGGGGCGCCAGCTGCTCGACGCCGGCGTCGGCCCGGGCGACCTGCCGGCGCGCGCCGGCGTGCGCCAGTTCGCCGAGCGCTTCGTCGAGCAGGTGCGGCGCCACGACCTCGGCCGGCTGCGGCGCGGCCTGCTGGCGCTGCACCACTGCCAGCGCATGAGCCGTCTCACCGGCGAGGAACCGGACGTGCTGCTCGAACGGTTCCTCGCGCAGTGGTTCGATGGCGCGCCGATCCCGGCCGCCGAGGACCTCGAACTGTGATCAAGAAGCTGCCGCCCGCCGTCGTCAACCAGATCGCCGCCGGCGAGGTCGTCGAGCGGCCGTACTCGGTCGTCAAGGAGCTGGTCGAGAACTCGCTCGACGCCGGCGCCGAGCGGATCCGCGTCGAGATCCAGGCCGGTGGCGCCGAGGCGATCATCGTCGTCGACGACGGTGGCGGATTCGCGCCGGACGACCTGCCGCTCGCGTTCGCGATCGGCCCCGGGCGGCGGGATCTCCCGCCGA
>CAYMRG010000140.1:0-471 GCA_964392555.1 uncultured candidatus Brocadiaceae bacterium | reverse complement strand
TCTGCCGCTCGCGTTCGCCAGTCACGCGACCAGCAAGCTCGCGACCGTCGACGACCTCGACCACATCGCCAGCCTCGGTTTCCGCGGCGAAGCGCTCGCGTCGATCGGCGCGGTCTCGCGCGCGTTGATCCGCAGCCGCCAGCATGGCGCGGACGAAGGCTGGGAGGTGCGCAGCGACGGCGGCGCCGAGTCGCCGCCACAGCCGTGCGGCTGCCCGCTCGGCACGCGCATCGAGATCCGCGACCTGTTCTTCAACGTGCCGGCGCGACGCCGCTTCCTCAAGTCGGCCGGCGCCGAACGGGCGAAGATCCAGGAGCTGCTGGCCGAGCTGTCGCTGGCGCGGCTCGACGTCGACTTCACGCTGGTCGCCGACGGCAAGGAGCTGCTGCGTCTGCCCGCCGACGAGCCGCTGGCGCAGCGCTTCACGCGCTGCTTCGGCACGCAGCTCGGCGACGGCCTGCTGCCGGTCGA
>CAYMRG010000139.1:717-10656 GCA_964392555.1 uncultured candidatus Brocadiaceae bacterium | reverse complement strand
TCCCCCCCCGCGCCTCCGGCGCCGCCGCCCCCCAGGCGTGGCCCGGGGGGTGCAGATCACCCGCCGCGGCGCCATGCGCCGCGCCGCAGCCGGCGAAGGAGGCGAAGCGCGCGGCGGTGACCTCCGGGCCCGCGTCGCTGACGTGCCCTGGTTCGCGCTGGCGGGCGGCGGCGCGCGCCGTCGCGGTCGCCAGGTCGATCGTCAGGTGCGCGACCACTAGCCTCGCGCCGGCGGCACGGGCAGCGGCCAACGCGTCCGCGCGATGGTCGGCGGTCGGGAAGTTGCCGTCGAGCAGCACCACCGGCGCGCCCGCGGCCGTGCGTTCCGCTGCCGCCGCGAGCAGGGCACGGTAGGTCGCCGCGGAGAACGCGGCCGTGTACGCCGCCGGGCCGGCGGCGGTCGTCGGCGCCAGCCCGGCGAGCCCTTTGCGCACCACGTCGGTCGCCAGATGGGGCCAGTCGCCGACGCCGTGCAGCGCGGCACACAGCCGGCTCTTGCCGCTCGCGGGTGGGCCGCAGACGACCAGCCAGAGCGGGTCGCGCGCCTCGCCGAGGAACACCGCGCCGAGCCGCAGGTGCCGCGCCGCGGAAGCGCGTGCGCCCGCGCGGTCGTCGGCCGGCAGCTCGGGCTCGGCGGCGGCCAGCGCCGCGACCTTGGCGCGGACGACCGCGCGGTAGCTGCACAGCGTCGGCAGCAAGGTCGGCTGCGCCGTGTCGCCGCTCGCGCGCACGTAGGCGCGTTCGTACGCGGCCGCCAGCGCGGGCGCGCCGCGATGGCGGAGGTCCATCACCAGGAAGGCGTTCTCGGTGGCGACGTCGCCGCAGCGGAAAGCCGGTTCGAACTCGATGCAGTCGTAGACGATCGGCGGATCGGTCAGGCAGATGTTGCGCGCGTGCAGGTCGCCGTGACCGTCGACGACGAAGCCGGAGGCGGCGCGCTGGCGCAGCAGCGGCAGGATGCCGGCGAAAGCTGCCGCGGACGCGTTGGCGAGGGCGCGCAGCAGGTGCGGCGACAGCCCGTGGTCCGGGAGCGCGCCCAGCTCCGTGAAGTTCGCGGCGGCGAACGCGGCGAGCCGGTCGGGATCGCCGTGAGCCGATACCGCCGCGCCTCGCTCGGCGCGCGCATGGAAGGTGGCGATGTGCGCGGCGAGCCGTTCGATGTCGGCGACGGACACCGCGCCGTGCGCGACCAGCTGGTCCAGCATGCGATCGGCCGGCAGCCGCCGCATGACGACGGCGACGTCGAGATCGTCGGCGCGCTCGTCGTCGCCGAGCGCGCCGAAGCGCAGGCCCGCCGCGGTGCGCCGCAGGGCGCACGTGCCGAGGTAGGTGTCCGGGCACAGGCGGCGGTTGAGGCGGACCTCGGCGCGACACGCCGCGCGGCGCGCCGCCAGCGTCGCGAAGTCGACGAACGGCAGCGTCACGGCCTTCTTCAGCTTGTAGACGCGTTCGCCCGCCAGGCAGACGACCGACAGGTGCGTCTGGACGATCGCCACCTCGGCCGGCGGTTCCGGATAGCAGGCGCGGTCGCGCAGTTCGTCCAGCAACGCGGCGACGGTCATGACAGGAGGCCCAGGGCCAGGTAGCCCGCGTAGAGCAGGATACCCAGCCCCAGGCCCAGCAGCAGCACACGCAGCACGTGGCGGCGGCTCATGGCGGCGTCAGCAGCGCCGCGAACGCCGCCTCGTCGAGGATCCGCAGGCCGAGCTGCCGCGCCTTGTCCAGCTTGCTGCCGGCGTCCTCGCCGGCGACCACGTCGGTGACCTTCTTGCCGATGCTGCCGGCGGTGCGCGCGCCGAGCGCTTCGACCTTCTCCTTGGCCTCGTCGCGCGTCATCGTCGTCAGGCCGCCGGTGAAGACGAACACGCGCCCGGCCAGATGTCCCTGCGGCTTGCCCTCGGCGCGCTGCGGCACCACGCCGGCCTTGGCCAGCGCGTGCAGCGTCTTGCGATTCTGCGGCGAGGCGAAGAAGTCGACGATCGCCGAGGCGACCTCCTCGCCGACGCCGTCGACGGTCATCAGCTGTTCGGCCGACGCCGCCTCGAGGCGTTCCAGCGAACCGAAGTGCGCGGCGAGGTCCTTCGCGGTCTGCTCGCCTACCTGGCGGATGCCGATGCCGTTGAGGAAGCGCGCCAGCGGCGGCGTCTTCGCGCGTTCGATCTGCTGGCACAGGTTCGCGAAGCTGCGCTCGCCCCAGCGATCGAGCGCGAGGATCTCCTGCTCGTGCGCGGCGATCGCGAACACGTCCTCGATCGACTTGACGATGCCGGCCTCGGCGAGCTGCTCGACCTGCTTGGGCCCGAGCCCTTCGATGTCGAACGCGCGCCGGCCGGCGAGGTGCACGATGCGCCCGCGCAGCTGGTCCTTGCAGTCGAGTTCGAGGCAGTAGAGGAACTTGCCTTCGTGGTGCAGCGCGCTGCCGCAGGCCGGGCAGTGGGTCGGCGGCCGCGCCGGCTCGGAGCCGGGCGGGCGCCGTTCGGTGAAGACGCGCACGACCTCGGGGATCACGTCGCCGGCGCGCTGGATCTCGACGACGTCGCCTTCGCGGACGTCGCGCTCGGCCAGCAGCGCCCAGTTGTGCAGCGAGGCGTTGCGCACCGTGACGCCGGCGAGCTCGACCGGTTCGAGGTGCGCCACCGGCGTCACCGCGCCGGTTCGCCCGACCTGCGCGCCGATCTTCAGCACGGTGGTCGTCGCCAGCCGCGGCGCGAACTTGTAGGCGAGCGCCCAGCGCGGCGTACGCGACGTACGGCCGAGCCGCTGCTGCAGCTCGAGGTCGTCGATCTTGGCGACGATGCCGTCGAGTTCGTAGGGCAGCTCGTCGCGCCGCCGTTCGAGGTCGTCGCGGAACGCCAGCACCGCGTCGATGCCGGCGACCCGCGCGAACGGCTCGGCGACCTGGAAGCCCCACGCCGCGAGCTGGGTGCGCAGCTCGCCGTGCGTCGCGAACGCCATGCCCTCGACCAGGCCGATCGCGAAGGCGATGAAGTCGAGCGGTCGCCGCTTGACGATCCGTGGGTCGAGCAGCTTCAGCGTGCCGGCGACGGTGTTGCGCGCGTTGCGGAACGTGCCCTCGCTGCTGGTCTCCTCGCGTTCCTGCAGCGCCGCGAACCCCGTGCGGCTCATGATCACCTCGCCGCGGATCTCGATGCGTTCGGGGAACGGGCCGCGACCGTGCAGGCGCAGCGGCAGGTTGCGGATCGTGCGCAGGTTCTGCGACAGGTCCTCGCCCTGTGTGCCATCGCCGCGCGAGGCGCCGCGCACGAACTCGCCGCGCTCGTAGAGCAGGTTGGCGCTGGTCCCGTCGAGCTTCGGCTCGCAGCTCCAGGCGAGCGCCGTGTCGGCCGGCAGGTCCAGCAGCCGGTGGACACGTTCGTCGAACTCGCGCACCTCGTCGGCGGCCATCAGCGACTCGATGCTGCCCATCGGCGCCAGGTGCGCGACGGTGGCGAACGAACCGCCCTTCGCCAGCGGCGCACCGACCCGCTGCGTCGGTGAATCGGTCGTGACCAGGTCCGGGTGGGCCGCTTCGAGCTTGCGCAGCTCGACGAACAGCGCGTCGTACTCGGCGTCGCTGAGATCGCTGTAGCCGCGGTTGTAGTACTGTTCGTCCGCCCGGTGGATCTTGCGGCGGAGTTCGGCGAGGTCGTCCTGCGGGCTCACGGTGCCGGTCCTAGCGGGCCGGCACGCCGGGTCAAGCCGGGCCGGTGACAATCGCCACCCGTGGGGACCCGCGCGGCGACGAAATCGGTGACCTCGACCGGGCACGGAGGTAGAGGGCGCACACGGACCTCCCCCCGGTGCCGTGCGGGGCGTTCGCGGTCGCCGGCGGGCGGACCGAGTCGTCAGCAGTCCGGAGGTTCGTGTGAGCATCGTCGCGATGCCGCCCATCGGGCGGGCGGTGGAACGAGTGGGGGATCGCGCTGCGGCGCGCTCCGGCGGGGCGTCTGGGGGCGGGTCGTCTGGCGGTGGGGCGTCTGGCGGCGGGGCGCGCACGGAGCTGGTCGCGCCGGAGATGGCGCTGGCGGTCGTGGCGGTCGCGTGCTTCTGGCCGGTGCTGTTCGGCGCGTACATCGGCGACGATCTGCGGTTGATCGTGCAGAACCATTCGCTGCGTGCCGACGATCTGCTCGCCGTCCTGACGCAACCGATGTTCGGCCGCGAACACGGCTACTGGCGACCGCTGACGATGCTCGTGCTGTGGCTCGGCCAGCATCTCGGGCCGTTCGGCGTGCATGCGATCGCGCTCGCGATCCACGTCGTCGATACCCTGGCAGTGCGCCGGATCGCGCTGTGGTTCGTGCCGCGCACGCCGGCGCTGTGGGTGGCGGTGCTGTTCGCCATCCATCCCGTGCAGGCCGAGAGCGTCGGCTGGTGCGCCGCGATCAACGACCCGCTGTGGGTGGCCTGCGCGCTGCAGGCGATGCTCGCGGCGGTGCGGTGGCGGGATGCGGACCGCGGCGGTCCGCCGCTGGCCGCGATGGGCTGGACGTTCGCGGCGCTCGCCGCCAAGGAGACCGGTGTCGCGACCGCCCTGCTGGTGGTCGCCGCGCTGGCGCTCGTGCCGACGCGCTCCCGTCGCGTCCTTTCCGCCGGTGCCGGTGGGCGGCGCTGGGGTGCGGCCATCGTCGGGCTCGCGGTGAGCGTGCTGGCGTTCCTCGTCCTGCGCGCGGCCGTGCAGACCGAGACGCTCGGAACGTTCGCGCTGGGGTCGGGGTTGCCCACGACCGGCGCCGAACTGGTGCGCTTGGCCCAGGCCGCCGTTGCCCAGTGCTGGCTGCTGGTGGCACCCTGGCCGCAGGTGCCGGTGCGGGTGTTGCCGACGTGGTCGCTGCCTGCGGCGCTCGCGCTCGCCATCGCCGTGCTGGCCTTCGCGGCGCTGCTGTTGCGCCGCCGCCGGCCCGTCGCTCCCGGCCTCGTGTTCGCCGGCGTGCTGCTCGCCGCGCCCCTGCTGCCGACGCTGCTCCACGGCACCGCGATCGGCGCCTACCCGATCGCCGATCGCTACCTGTACCTGGCGGTCGCCGGCGCCGCCCTCGCCGTTGCCCACGTTCCCCTGCTGTGGCGGAGCCGCTGGCTGCCCTGGGCGCTGGTCGCAGTCGCCGCGCCTTGGACGTTCGCGGCGTGCTGGAACTGGCACGACCTGGACCACTTCACGGCGAACGCGCTCCGCCATGCACCCGCGGACCCGATGGTGCTGGCGATGGCCGGGGATCTGGAGCTCAACCGCGCCTTCGACGGTGACGCCGCGGCGCGGTGGCGCGCCTTGGCGCTCTACGAACGGGCCGTGGCGAGCGTCGGCGACGTCGAGGTCGCGGCGGCGTCGCAGGCGCGGCGCAGCCTCGGTTCGGCGCGGCTGGGGATGGCCTGGTGCGGGTTGCTGCAATTCGCGGCCGATCGCGACCGAGGCCGAGACCGGGGCCGCGTCGGCGCGGTCGGTCAGGGCGCGGCGAGTCCGGACGGTGGGGTGGGTGCGCAGGAGGCCGCGGATGCGGCGGCCCGCGACGCCGTCATCGCGCGCTTCCGCGCCGCGGTCGAGATCGAGCCCGAGTCCGGACCGGCCTGGGTCGGGCTCGGCGTCGCCCTCGGCGAGCTGGGTCGACCTGCCGACGCGATCGCCGCGTTCCGGCACGCGCAGCAGATCGACCAGCGCGACGTGACGGCCGCCCGCGGCATCGCCAAGCTCGAAGGCGCCGTGGCCCGCCCCGGTTCGCGCCGGCTTTGACCGGTCGTCGGCGCTCGCCGCGCGGCCTCTCAGCCGCGTCGCAGCTGCCGCGGCGAGAACGTCAATTCCGACGGGGCGATGCGGATGCGGCCGTCGCCCGTCTGGCGCGGCCCTTCCTCGAACTCGTAGTTCGCCATCGCGTGGTTGGCCGCGCGCTGGAAGCGGCGCTGCACCTGCAGTTCGAGGGCCTCGAGAACCTGGCCGTTGGAGACGACGCCGTTGTCGACGAGCAGCTTGCCGAGGCGGTCGCCCGACGACACGCCGACCTGTTCGAGCAGCGGGGCGATCGCCTCCCGACTCGTCGAGCCCAGCTCGACCAGCAGTTCACCGAGGCGCTCGCTGTTCGGGCAGCGGTCGCTGGCGGTGAACTGGATGCAACCTGCAACCAGCTCGAAGGCCATCGTTTCGCCGTCGACGTGCACGTGCATCGTGCCGCTCTTGCGCGTTCGGCCCAGGAACTGGAACACCGAGGCCAGCGGCATCGTCTGGTTCGAGCCCTTCAGCGTGTCGTTCTGCCGCCGCTGCCGCGCCGCCTGCGAGAGAGGCGGAGCCTGGATCCCGCGGGGCGGAGTCGGGCCGAACGGCTGGCTCCCCGTTGTGGCGCCCGAGCCCGGGCCCGAGGCGGGCGGCCGCGCGACGGCTGGTGAGACTGGCGGTGCCGGTGGCGTGGTCGGCGCAGGCGGCGGCGGCGGCGGCGTCGGTCGCGCAGCGGGCGCCGGCCGACCCGGCCGCGCTTTCGGTGCCCACAGGTTCTCGAGCGACTTCGTGCTCGGTTCGGCGGCCGGCGGCGTGGTCCATTCGCGCTCCTGGCGGAGCCACGGGGGCGTCGGGGCACCGGTCCGGGCCGGCGGCGCATCGGCGTTCGGACCACCGGCCTCGGCAACCGGCGTTGGCGCGGCAGGTCGCGATGCCTGCGGCTTCGCCTCGTCGTCGGCGACGCCCGTGGGCATCTCGAGGTCGAAGTCGTCGTCGGCGAGGTCGGGCAGCGGCGCGGGTGACGGTGCGGGCGGCGGCGGAGGCGATGGCGCGGATGCCGTTGGTTGTGGCGCCGGCGCCGCGGCGGCGGCGCTGCGGCCACCTGCCTCGCGGTTCAGCATCTCGCCGATCGCGTCGGCGAGGTCGCGCATGCCGCGCTCGATACGCTGCAGCGACGTACGGCTCGCGTCGTAGTTCAGACCGCGCATCGAGACCTGCTCGAGAGTCTGCGCGAGGATGGCTGCGAGCGACACGAAGTCGTCGCAGTAGCCCTCGATCAGCGAGTTGGCGGCGGAAGCCGGGAATTGTCCGACTTGCATGGCTGGCGAACGCGGACCGCTCCGCTGCAATGCGGGGCGGAGGTTGCTCCGACGTCGCCATTCATCGGATCGACATCCCGGCACCTTGCGGGGAAAGGGCACGGCTGCCTCAAGATGAGCCACTCAGGATGAGCCTCCCCGGATCGCCACCCTGGCCGATCTGCCAGCTCGCTGTCAGCGATCCGTGCCGCCCTTGGGCTCGGTCGTGCCGACCTCCTTCTCCGCGGCGGCGATCCATGCCTTCGGCCCGCCGGGCTGGTAGCCGGTGCGGCCGAGCTCCTTGCCCGCGGCGTCCAGGAACAGGATCGTCGGGAAGCCCTTCACGGCGAACCGCTGCTGCAGCTGCTTGTTCTGCTCCTCCTCCTCCTTCGGCAGGCGCTTGCCATGCGGGAAGTCCAGCTTCAGCAGCACCGCGCGGCTCACCACCCAGGTCGCGAACTCAGGCTTGGCGAACACTTCTTCCTCGAGCCGCTTGCACCAGACGCACCAGTCGCTGCCCGTGAAGTCGACGAGCACGAACTTGCCTTCGGCCTTGGCCTTGGCGAGCGCCTCCTCGTAGTCGGTCGACCATGGCAGTTCGGGGGCCGGCGGTGCCGCGTGCTTCGCGACCAGCGCATCGGCCTTGGCGAGCCAGGCCTTGGCCCCGCCGCGTTCGTAGCCGAGTCGCCCGACCTCCTTGCCGTCGGCGTCCATCAGCACGACCGTCGGGTAGCCCTTGACGGCGTACCGCTGGGCCAGGCGGCTGTTCTGCTGCACGAGTTCTTGTTCCTGCGGCGTGTTCTTCGGGAAGTCGAGTTGCAGCAGCACGACGTTCTGCTTCGCCCAGGCCGCGAAGTCGGGCTTCTGGAACACCTCCTGGTCGAGTCGCCGGCACCAGCCACACCAATCGCTGCCGCTGAAGTCGGCGAGGATCAGCGAACCCGATTGCTTCGCGGCCCGCTTCGCGGCCTCGAAGTCCGTCGCCCACTTCAGGTCCTGGCCCGCCTTCCGGTCCTGGCCTGGCCGCAGGTCTTGCGACCGCAGCGAATCCGCGAACGACAGGCCGCTCGCGAACAGCAGTGCGGTCGAGAGGAGCGACTTCGTGAGGATGGCGGTGCGCATGGCGTCGCAGTCTACGAGCGGATGGCCGTGGCGTTGCATCGCCAGGCGGGGCGTTGCACCCGTCAGAACGGAATGTCCGCTCCCACGGGCACGCCCCCTTCGGCGGGCGGGGAACGGTAGCCGTCGTACGGAACCTCGTTGCGGCGGACGACTTCGCCGGCCTGGTTCTCGTACTCCGCCGGGCGGATCTCGACCAGCGCGGTACGGCCTTCGAGATCCCGTGGCTCGATCTGCACGCGGCCGGCGGCGGGCAGGCCGAGCGCCTGCAGCACCATGCGCGCCCGCGCGCGACCCCGCGTGCTGAACACGAGGTTGTCCCAGGCGGCCTGTTTGCCGACGTGCTGGCCTTCGGCGATCACGAGCCGCAGCGACCAGCGCTCGTCGCCGGCGCGGGTCGTGCCTGGCCGCACCTCGGCGACGCGGCACAGGTAGGTGCCCTGCGGCACGGTGACGAAGTCGGACAGGCGGTCGGACGCATCGAAATCGATCTCCATGGTTCCTCGTGGTTGGTCCACCGCTCAGTGGTTCGGCGACCGCCAACTGTTGCATCGCGGCGTGAAAAAACCCGCCGTCTCCGCTGTGCCGTTCCTTGGCCGCCCCCGGCGGGCTACCTTCCGCTCGTTCCTCGCCGGCGACCGCCACGAGCAGCCTTGACCACCCGACCGACCGCCGCTGCAACGACCGCGACGACGCGCAGCTACCTCCTGCTGGCGAAGCGGCACTACGAGAACTTCCCGGTCGGATCGTGGTTGCTGCCGAAGGCTGCGCGTCGGCACCTGCACCGGATCTACGCGTTCGCCCGCACGGCCGACGATCTCGCCGACGAGCTGGCCGACGCGCCGGGGCTCGCGGCCTACCGCGCCGACTTCCTGGCGCACCTCGCCGGCGAACGAGCCGACGTGCCGATGTTCGCCGCGCTGGCCGAGACGATCCGCGAGTGTGCGCTGGAGGTGAGTCTGTTCACCGACCTGCTCGATGCGTTCACGCAGGACCTGACCGTCGTGCGCTACGACCGCGCCGGCCTCGCCGACTACTGTCGGCGGTCGGCCGATCCGGTCGGGCGGCTCGTGCTGCGCGTCTGCGGCTACCGCGACGCGACGCTCGATGGCTGGTCGGATCGCATCTGCACGGCGCTGCAGCTGCTGAACCATGCGCAGGACATCGGCGTGGATCTGCGCGATCGCGGCCGCATCTACGTGCCGCGCGAGCTGCTGAGCGAGTTCTCGGTCGCGCCCGAACAGCTCGGTGCACCGCGCGCCGACGCCGCGGTGCGGGCGCTCGTGCTGCGCTGGTGCGACGAGATCGGCGCCGGTTTCGCGGCGGGCTGGCCGTTGGTGACGGCGGTGCGCGGGCGGCTGCGCTGGGAGCTGCGGGCGATCCTCGCCGGCGCGGCGGCGGTGCTGCGGCGCATCCGGGCGGTGGACGGCGACGTCCTGGGCGCGCGCGTCCACCTGACGCGGGGCGAACGCCTGGGCTCGCTGTTCGGTGGCCTGTGCCGCCGGCGTGCGCCGGTGTTCGTCGGCGCGGCCACGGGCGGAACCGGGTCATGAGCGGTCCCGCGGCAACCCCGGCAACTCCGGCAACTCCGGCGTCCGCGGCGTTGTCGCCGGAGGAGATCACGGCCCGCTCCGGATCCAACTTCCTCAGCGGCTTCCTGTGCCTCGACGCGGCGCGGCGGCGTGGCATGACCGGGATCTACGCGTTCTGCCGGGTCGCGGACGACGCCGTCGACGATGCGCCCGACGTCGCGACGGGGCGCCGCGATCTCGCCTTCTGGCGCGCGCATGAGCACCGCGTTCACCGCATCCAAGCCGCGGGC
>CAYMRG010000139.1:0-707 GCA_964392555.1 uncultured candidatus Brocadiaceae bacterium | reverse complement strand
CGAACTGGCGGCCGCGGCCGCGGGTACGGCGGCGACGCCGGTGGGGCGCGCGCTGCAGCAGGCGATGCGCGACTTCGAGGTTCGCCGCGCGCCGCTCGACGAACTGCTCGACGGCATGGCGATGGACCTCGAGCCGCAGCCGTTCGCCGACGAGGCGGCGCTGCGCGGCTACTGCTACCGCGTGGCCTCGGCGGTCGGCCTCGCCTGCCTGCCGGTGCTCGGTGCCTCCGGCCCCGCGGCGGAGCGCTTCGCCGACGCGCTCGGCAAGGCGCTGCAGCTGACGAACATCCTGCGCGACCTGCGCGGCGATGCCCAGATCGGCAGGATCTACGTGCCGGTGAGCTGGCGCGAGGCGTGCGGCGTCGACCCTGCCTGGCTGCGCGGCGATGGCCCGCCGTCCGCCTACGCCGACGATGGCCCGCTGCATCGGCTGGGCACGTGCTTCGTCGCGGCGGCCGAGCGCGAATTCGCGACGGCGCGGGCCGCACTGCGCGAGTTGCCGCGGGCGCAGCGGCGGGCGTTGGTGCCGGCCCGGATCATGGGCGCGGTGTACCGCGCGATGCTCGACCGGCTGGCCGCCCGGCGCGGCGACCTGTGCGGCGAACGCGTCCGCGTGCCGAAACTGCGCAAGCTGTGGCTCGGCGTGCGCGTGCTCGCCGGGGTGCAGTGGTGACGGGGTCGGCGCGGCGGACCTGCGTGCTCGGCGG
>CAYMRG010000138.1:0-10663 GCA_964392555.1 uncultured candidatus Brocadiaceae bacterium | reverse complement strand
GGCGCTGCGCCGGCAGATTGCGCGAATCGCCGCCTGCGGCGCGGTTCCAGGTCTTTGAGCGGCGTGTGCCGACGGGCCCGGCGGTCGACGTGCAATCCCGCGGGTCGGCTCCCTCCTGTTTCCTGTCTGCTCTCCCTCGAGCCATGCTGAACCAGGAACGAGTGACCGGCGCACGTCGCTCAGCCGCGGCGACGAGGCCCTGGCGGTGGCTCCGGTGACCAGCGGCGAGCAAGGGCATCCGTGAGGACTTTGCGATGGCAGACGACCTGATCGCCCAGCGCGACACCCTCGGTGTCGTACTCGTTCCCGCCACGGCTCTGTACGGGCCACACACCGCGCGGGCCGTGGCCAACTTTCCGATCAGCGGTCGGCCGATCCCTGCGGCCGTCGTCCACGCGCTCGGCGCGATCAAGGCGGCGGCCGCCACGGTGAACGGGCAGGCCAGGCGTTTGCCGGGGGCGTTGGCTGCGGCCATCGTGCAGGCCGCCGACGAGGTCGCGAACGGCTGCCACGACACGCAGTTTCCGGTCGACGTCTTCCAGACCGGCAGCGGCACCAGCTCGAACATGAACGCCAACGAGGTGATCGCGCGCCGCGCGACCACGCTGCTCGAAGCGGCGGGCACGAAGCAGGAAGTGTCGGCGACCGACCACGTCAACCTCGGGCAATCGAGCAACGACGTCTTCCCGTCGGCCATCCAGGTTGCTCTCGCCGACACGTGCGACGACGACCTGTTGCCGGCGATGCGCGAACTCGCCGTGACACTGCACGCGATCGCCGATCGCACGTTCGACGTCGTCAAGACCGGGCGCACGCACCTGATGGAGGCGCTGCCGATCCGCATGGGACAGGAGTTCCGCGGCTACGCGCAGCAGGTCGAGCGTGGTCGCGAACGGCTGCTCGCGGCGGTCGCTGGGCTGCGCGAGCTGCCCCTCGGTGGTACCGCCGTCGGCACCGGCGCCAACAGCGAGCCGGGCTTCGGCGCCGCGGTCTGTGCCGCGCTGCAGGCGCGCACCGGCAGGCCGGCCATGTCGAGCGCGGCGCCATTCCAGGCGCAGGCGGTGCTCGATTCCATCGTGCACGCGAGTGCCGCGTTGCGGACGTTCGCGATGTCGCTCTACAAGCTCGCCAACGACGTGCGCTGGATGGCCGGCAGCGACCTCGGCGAAGTGCGGCTGCCGGCGCTACAGCCGGGCAGCTCGATGATGCCGGGCAAGGTCAACCCGGTGCTCTGCGAGGCCGTGCTGATGGTCTGCGTGCGCGTCTACGGCAACGACGCGTCGGTCGCGTTCGCCAACTCGCAGGGGCAGTTCGAGCTCAACACGATGCTGCCGCTGCTCGCCGACGCGACGCTCGACTCGGTGCATCTGTTGGCCAACGCGTGCCGCGTCTTCGCCGAACGCTGCCTCGCCGGCCTGGAGCCGGCCGCCGGGCTCGGTGATCGCGTGGGGCGCAATCCGATGCTCGCGACCGCGCTGACCGGCGCGATCGGCTACGCGGCGGCGGCGGCGATCGCCGTCGAGGCCCAGGCGACCGGGCGAACGGTCGCCGACGTGGCGCGCGAGCGCACGTCGTTGACCCCGCAGCAGCTGGCCGAACTGCTCGACCCGCTGCGGCTGTGCGGCGAACGCGGCTCGCCCGGCGCGTGATCCGGCCTCGCGCCCGGACCGCGATCACCGCGCCGCGACCTCGATCCGCCAGCTCGACCCGGCGTCCTCGCGCATCGCGAACCGCACCGGCAGGAAGCGCGCGATGACCTCGGCGTTGGTGGTCGCGTGCAGGCTCGGCGCGACCGTGCGGAACGCGCCCCCGCCGGCGAGCGCGAGCGGCAGCAGCAACTGGTCGGCGAGGTGTTCGCCGACCGGGACGTCGGCGGCGAGGAAGGTCTCGGCGGCGTTGCAGGCGCGTTCGGCGACCTGCTCGGCGCGGAGACCGCGTTCGCCGGGGACGGCGACGACCTCGTCGACGACGGCGCCGGGAAATTCGAGCAGCAGGATGTTGCCGGGGCCCTGCGCCGCGACGCGTTCGATGCGGCACTGGTCGGCGCCGAAGCGCAGACGGCTGCGCACCATCGCCAGCTCGCGCGTGCCGACGTGGTCGTCGAGGTGCGCGAGCACGGCGCGGGCGCGCGGCAGCCCACGCGCTTCGCGGTGCAGCAGTTCGACCGGCTGCGGCCGCGCCGGCGCGATCTCGACCGCGAACTCGCCGCCGCCGGCCGGCGCGAAGCCGGGGCGGTGGCGGCGGAGGCCGATCGGCGCGTGCATCGCGGCGAGCGCGCGGCCGAACGACTGGACCAGGAACTCGAACGGCGGCGCCATCGGGTTGTGGGTGCCGCCGGCGAGCTGCAGCGACGACGGTGCGTCGGCGAGCAGCAGCGCCGGCAGCACGGTCTGCAGCACGAGCGTGGCGCTGCCGGCGGTGCCGACGGCGAAGCGGTAGCTGCCGCTGCGGACGCGCGCCGGCCGGAACGCGAGCCGCTGCGAGCCGAGCTCGGCGCCTTCGACGTGCGCCTGGCCGATCTCGGCCGCGGCGAGCACGGCCGTGAGGTGCTGGCGCTTCAGGCCCGGCCTCTCGCGACCGGCGCGGATCTTCTCGATGGCGAACGGCTGGCCGGTGACCAGCGACAGCGCCAACGCGCTGCGCAGCACCTGGCCGCCGCCTTCGCCCATCGAGCCGTCGAGCGTGATCATCGGCCTCACCCCTTGACGCAGACGACCTGCTTCAGCGTGTGCACGACCTCGACGAGATCCTGCTGCGCCGCCATCACGGCGTCGATGTCCTTGTAGGCCATCGGCGTCTCGTCGATGACGTCGCCGTCCTTGCGGCACTCGACGCCCTCGGTCGCGGCGATGTGGTCCTCGACCGTGTAGCGGCGGAACGCCTCGCCGCGCGAGATCGCGCGGCCGGCGCCGTGGCTGCACGAGCAGAAGCTGTCCGGGTTGCCCTTGCCGCGCACGATGTAGGACTTGGCGCCCATCGAGCCCGGGATGATGCCGAGGTCGCCGAGGCCCGCCCGCACCGCGCCCTTGCGGGTGACGAACACCGACGCGCCGAAGTGCTCCTCGCGCTGCACGTAGTTGTGGTGGCAGTTCACGGCGACCTCGCCGTGCGAGAACTTCGGCAGCTCGCCGCTCTTCGCCAGCCCGCCGAGGACGGCCGCCATCATCAGGTCGCGGTTGGTGCGCGCGAAGCGCTGCGCCCAGTCGACGGCGAACACGTAGTCGTCGAAGTGCTCGGCGCCTTCGGTGAAGTACGCGAGGTCCTTGTCGGGCAGCTCGTGGAGGTGCCGCTGCATGTCCTTCTTGGCGAGCTGGATGAAGTGCGAGCCGATGCGGTTGCCGACGCCGCGCGAGCCGGAGTGCAGCATGACCCAGACGCGCTGCGCCTCGTCGAGGCACAGTTCGATGAAGTGGTTGCCGGTGCCGAGCGTGCCGAGGTGTTCGGCCGACGCGCCGCGGTCGAGCTTCGGGTGCTTCTCGAGGATCGCCTCGTAGCCGGGCCGCAGCTTCTTCCACGCCGCCTCGGCCGGCGCCGGCAGGTCGGACCACGCGCCGCGGTCGCCCTTGCCGCCATGGTTGGTGCGGCCGTGCGGGACGACGCGTTCGATCAGCGAACGGATGCTCTTCAGCGAGTCCGGGAGGTCGCTCGCGGTCAACGACGTCCGGACGGCGATCATGCCGCAGCCGATGTCGACGCCGACGGCGGCCGGGATGATCGCGCCCTTGGTCGGGATGACGCTGCCGACGGTCGCGCCGATGCCCCAGTGGACGTCGGGCATCGCGGCGACGTGGCCGTGGACGATCGGCAGCAGGGCGACGTTGCGGAGCTGCTGGAGGGCGGACGGGTCGGCCTGGACGCCGTGGATCCACGCCTTGATCGGGGCGCGGCCGGTCTCGATCTGTTCGAAGGTGCTCATGGCAGGTTGGTTTCGTTGCCCGCGCAAGGCATGCGCCGTGCCGCGCGCGGACCGGATTCGGGCGGAGAACGCAAATCCTCATGCCATGGCGGCTTGCGCGCGAGCGGCAGGCGAAGGATTCCGCCGGCCTGCTGGCTTGGTGCGCGCCCAATGTATACAAGATTAGCCCAATGGCTAAGCCGCGCGGCTACACCGTGATCAGCTTCCTCGGCGCCCAGCTGGACCGCGGCATCGGTCGCGACCGCTGGGACCACTGGCGGCCGAACGTCGCGATGTGCCAGCACGAGGACCTGGTCGTGCGCCGGCTCGTGCTGCTGACCGAGGCGCGCTACGCGACGCTCTACCGCACCGTGGCCGACGACATCGCGGCGGTCTCACCCGAGACCGCCGTCGAGCGGCGCAACCTCGGCCTGCGCGACCCGTGGGACTTCGAGGAGGTGTTCGACGCGCTCTACGCGCTGGCGCAGGAGCTGGCGCTCGACCCCGAACGCGACGACGTGCTGGTGCACATGACGACCGGCACGCACGTCGCGCAGATCTGCCTGTTCCTGCTGACCGAGACGCGCCACTTCCCGGCGCGGCTGCTGCAGACCGGGCCGCCCGGCGGCGGCAAGGGCGACGCGGCGACGTTCCAGATCCTCGACCTCGACCTGTCGCGCTTCGACCGGATCGCGCAGCGGTTCGCGCAGGAGCACGCGACCGGTGCGTCGCTGCTGAAGTCGGGCATCGCGACGCACAACGCCGCGTTCAACGCGCTGATCGAGCAGGTCGAACGCATCGCGCCGCTGTCCAGGGCGCCGATCCTGCTGACCGGGCCGACCGGCGCCGGCAAGTCGCAGCTCGCGGCGCGCATCTACGCGCTGAAGAAGCAGCGGCACCAGCTGCAGGGGCCGTTCGTCGAGGTCAACTGCGCGACGATCCGCGGCGACGGCGCGCATTCGGCGCTGTTCGGCCACCAGCGCGGCGCGTTCACCGGCGCGCAGCAGGATCGCCCTGGCTTGCTGCGTTCGGCCGACGGCGGGCTGCTGTTCCTCGACGAGATCGGCGAGCTCGGCCGCGACGAGCAGGCGATGCTGCTGCGCGCGCTCGAGGAGAAGCGCTTCCTGCCGCTCGGCAGCGACCGCGAGGTGCAGAGCGACTTCCAGCTGATCGCCGGCACCAACCGCGATCTCGGCGAACAGGTCGTCCGCGGCGCATTCCGCGACGACCTGCTGGCGCGCATCAACCTGTGGACGTTCCGGCTGCCCGGGCTGCGCGAACGGCTCGAGGACCTCGAGCCCAACGTCGACTACGAACTCGAACGCTGGTCCGCCGCGGTCGGTCGGCGCGTGCACTTCTCGGCCGAGGCGCGGGCGCGCTACCTGGCGTTTGCGACCGGCCCGGCGGCGGCGTGGGCCGGCAACTTCCGCGATCTCAACGCCAGCGTCACGCGGCTGTGCACGCTGGCGCACGCCGGGCGCATCACCGAGGCCGAAGTCGCGGGCGAGATCGCGCGGCTCACGGCCGACTGGCGGCGCGGCGGCGGGGCAACGACGACGGCGGCGACCACCGACGACGACCTGCTCGCCGAGCTGCTCGGCGAAGCCGGGCTCGCCGCGCTCGACCGGTTCGACCGCGTGCAGCTCGCCGAGGTCGTGCGCTGCTGCCGGCGCCATCGTTCGTTGTCGGGGGCCGGCCGCGAGCTGTTCGCCGCGTCGCGGCAGAAGCGGGCGTCGACCAACGACGCCGACCGGCTGCGGAAGTACCTGGCGCGGTTCGGGCTCGACCACGCGCAGGTCGTCGGGGGTGGGGTCGCGGCGGGGTGACGCGGGGTGACGGGTGGGACGCAGTGCGGGTGGGTTCCTTACAATCGGCTTGCGCACGGGTTGGACGGGTCTGGCTAACCTCGCCGTCGGAGGAACCCATGTTCGCCAAGCTGCTGACCCTGCTGCCGTTGCTCGCCGCGCTTGCCATCGCCCAGCAGCCCGATCCGATCGCCAAGACGCGGACGGTGCGCGTGATGAAGCGTGCCGACTCGACGCCGGTCGCCGACGCGGTCGTGCGCTTCGTGCCGCAGGGCTTCGGCGCGGGCACGGCGCGGCTCGAGGACGGCTGGCTGGTCGCACGGCATCGGCTCGTCCAGCAGCTCGCGGCGACGCGCAGCGGGCGCAGCGACGCCGAGGGCTGGGTGCGGCTCGCCGGGCCGGTCGACGCGTTCGGCCAGGTGCTGGTCGATGCGCCGTGGCAGCGCGTCGGTCTCGAGCCATGGCAGGGCTTCGAGGTGCTGTGGGTCGAGCCCCTGCCGGTTTGCGAGGTCGTGGTGCGCGACGCCGCGGGGGCCGCAATCGCCGACCTGCCGCTGGTGGTGCGCGGGCCCGGTGGATTCGAGGCCGTCGCGGTCACCGACGGCGACGGCGTCGGCCGTTTCGGCATCGAGGCCGCGACGACGGTCGGGCTGCAGGTCGCGCCGGACGGCTGGCTCGGGGCCGGTGGGGATCTGCCGCAGGTCGGGCTCGCAGGCAAGCGGCGGGTGGCATGGGTGATGCCGCCGTTCGCGCCGGTGCGCGTGCGGTTCGTGCACGAGGGCGCGCCGGCCGATGCGGTGCTGCGCCGGGTGATGATCGACGGCGTTCTGCGCGATCTCCACGGTGTCGCCGAACCGTGCCATGGTGTGCTGCTGCCGCGCGTGGCGGTCGGCCGCGCGGTCGCCGGCACGCTCGAAGTCGGCGAACTGCGGCTGCCGTTCGCGAGCGCGGGCCCGACGCAGTCGGGCGTGGCGATCGTCATCGACGTCGAGATCGACCCGCCGCGGCCGAAGCTGCGCCTCCAGGTCACCGGCCTGCCGCAGGGCATCGAGGGTGCGGAGCCCCTGTCGGTCCGGGCCGTGACCGATGCGGGTTCGCAGCACTGCCGCGTGGCGATCGATCGCGACGGGCGCGCGCTTGCGTCGTTCGACCACGAGGCCCTGCGCGGCCAGCGGTTGCGCCGGGTCGATTGCGACTTCGTCACCGGTGCGCAGACCTGGTCGGGAACGCTGGCGGTCGACCGGGCCCTCGCGCCCGGTGAGATCGAAGTCGGTACGGTGGCGCTGACCGCTGCACCGGCGCTGCTGCGCGGCCGCGTCGTCGACGGCGCTGGCCGGCCGGTGCGCGGCGCACGCATCACCGTGCAGCCGGTGGCGGAAGCGTTCGCCTGGATGCAATCGCAGGCGTTCGTGCGCGACGACGGGGGGTTCGTGGTGCGCGGGCCGTTGCCGCGCGGCGCCGATGGCGCGGTGCTGCCGGTGCGCGGCTGGGCGACGGTCGGCAGCGATGTCGACCGCGTCGAGACCGCGGCCGTGGCCGCGCCGGCGGACGGGAGCGACGTGACGCTCGTGCTGGTGCGACCGGTGACCGGCTCGCTGGAGGTGCGCCTCGCCGATCTGCACCTGCCGCACCACCTGCTCGACTTCGACTTCGTCACCGCCGATGGCCGCCACCATGCCATTGAGAGCCGCCGCGTGGTGTGGGGCGGCGGCGATGGCCACACGGGCCGCGTCGGCCCGCTGCCGCCGGGGAACGGCAGCCTGCGCGTGGCGATCGCCGGGATCGAGGTCGCGCGCGTCGACGACCTCACGGTCGCCGGCGAAGGCACGGCCGACCCACGCCTTGCGGCGCTGGCGCTGCCGGCGCTGACGTTGCGCCGGGTGCGCGCCGTCGACGCGAACGGCACCCCGCTCGCCAACGTGCACATCACCTACGAAGGCGCGCCCGGCGCGCAGCGGCTGTGCGGTGTGCAGACGAAGGACGGCTTCGTCGAAGGCGCTACCGGGCCGGCGGGACTGTCGGTGTGGATCGGTGCCCAGGGCATGGAGCCGCGGCGCATCGAGGAGGCCGCCGATGGCGGCGACCTCGCGCTCGGACCGCGCGCGACGGTCGACGTGACGCTGCCGGGGCTGCCGGACGGCGTGCGCCCGGAATGGGTCTCGGTGGTGCTGCGTCCGGTCGAACGCGACAACCTCGCCGACGCGGCGTTCGCGACGATGGACGCGCAGCGGCGGCTGCGGGTGCCGCGGCCGCGGCCTGGGCGCTACTTCGTGCGCGTCTCGATCAACCCCAGGGGCGAAGGCGGTGGCTCGGTGCAGTTCGTTGCGCCCGAGGTGCTCGATCTCGCGGCCCGGCCGGCGGGTCCGCTGGCGATCGCGTGCGAGGTGGACGCCGCGACCAGGGACCGGATCTGCGCGCTGCTCGAGGCGCGAACGCCCGATTCCGCGAAGCCCGCGGCGAAGTAGCGGCCGCCAATTGGCATCCTGAGAGGCCGTATCATGCGTCCTGCGGCCGCAACCAAAGGTTGCGCGGCGCTGCGCGCCGCCAGAAGAGGCCGCAGGCGCGCTGCCGTCTCCAGGGGCGACTACTACTCCCGCTCGCCAACGGCGAATCCGTTCGCACCGCGAGGAAACGCGGGAGTAGTAGATAAGCCGAGGATCGCCTGCGCGGCGGCGACCGGATCACTGGCGTGCACGAGCGTGCGGAACACGGCGTCGAGGTGTTCACCTTCGCCGGCGCCGACCTTCTGCCGCAGCGTCGCCGCGGTGCCGCAGGCGATCAGCTGCCCCTTGTCGAGCACGGCGATCGTGTGCGCGGTGCTCTCGACGACGTCGAGCAGGTGGCTCGAGTGCAGCACGGCGCCGCCGCGGCGCGCGAACTCGCGCATGACCTCCTTGATCACCAGGGTCGTCGTCACGTCGAGGCCCGACAGCGGTTCGTCGAACACCAGCAGCTTCGGCTCGGTCAGCAGCGCGGCGGCGATCGAGACCTTCTGCAGCATGCCCTTGCTGAACCCGACCATCGGCTCGTCGCCGCGCCCCAGCAGGCCGAAGCCGTCGAGCAGTCGTTCGCCGGTGCGGCGGATCGCCGCGTCGTCGAGGTCGAACAGGCGGCCCTTCAGCAGTAGGAATTCCCACGGCGTCAGCGCCTCGTGCAGCCTCGCGACCTCGGGCAGGTAGCCGATGCGGCGGCGCACCTCGGTCGGGTCGCGCAGGGCGTCCTTGCCGTCGACATGGATGCTGCCGGCATCGGGCAGCAGCAGGCCGACCAGGCACTTGATCGTCGTCGACTTGCCGGCGCCGTTGGGGCCGAGCAGCGCCAGGATCTCGCCCGGCGCGATCGCGAGGTCGAGGCCGTGCAGGGCGACGAAGTCGCCGTAGGCCTTGCGCAATCCCTGGATCCGCAGCATCGCCGCATCGGACCGGCTGCCGGGCTCCGTTGCAACCAGCCCCTTGTGCAACCCGGGGGGTGGCGCCGTAATCACCGCACCCATGCGCAAGCTCCCGTCGCTGCTGTCGCTCGTCGCCGTCCTCGGATCGTCCTGTGCGCAGGACGAGCCCACCCTGCCCGAAGGGCCCGCCATCCGCTTCGAACCGGCGATCGCCGGCACGTTCGACCGGCCGCTGTTCGTCGCGTTCGCCGCGAATGACGCCGACCACGCCTACGTCGTCTGCCAGCCGGGCCAGGTGTTCCGCACGCTGCGTTCGGCGGACAAGGAGGAGCGCGCCGTGTTCCTCGACCTGCACGACAAGTTGTTCCTCGACCACAACGAGGAGGGCCTGCTCGGCTTCGCGTTCGATCCCGACTACGCCGAGAACGGGCATGTCTGGGCGTACTGGAGCGAACGCACCGAGGTGACGTCGGCGGTGATGGCCAACGGCAAGAGCATCAAGAGCAACCGTCGATCGGTGGTCGCCCGCTACGCGACCAGGGCCGGTGACGCGGGCCGCGTCGCCGACCCGGCCAGCGAGCTGCGCGTGCTCGAGGTGTTCCAGCCGTTCGGCAACCACAACGGCGGCACGATCGTGTTCGGCCCGGACGGCATGCTCTACATCGCGCTCGGCGACGGCGGCGCCGCGAACGACCCGTTCGCCAACAGCCAGTCGAAACGGATGCTGCTCGGCAAGGTGTTGCGTATCGACGTCCGCGCGGCCAGCGCCGCGCAGCCGTACACGATCCCGAAGGACAACCCGTTCGTCGGCGAGGAGGGCGCGCGCGGCGAGATCTGGTGCTACGGGCTGCGCAATCCGTGGCGGATCGCGTTCGACCGCGCGACCGGCGACCTGTGGTGCGGCGACGTCGGCCAGAACCGCATCGAGGAGGTGGACCGCCTGGTGAAGGGCGGCAACTACGGCTGGAACGGCTTCGAGGCCAGCGAGGTGTTCCAGCTGCGGCGCGACAAGACGCCGCCGCCCGAAGGCGCGCTCTTCCCGGTCGCCGAGTATCCGCATTCGCAGGGCCTGTCGGTGACCGGTGGCCACGTCTACCGCGGCACCCGGATCGCGGGCCTCGCCGGCTGGTTCGTCTACGGCGACTACGCGTCGATGCGGATGTGGGCGTGCCGGGTGGGCGACGGCGGCAAGCCCGAGGTCGTGACGTTGGCGCGCGCGCCGCTGATGATCTCGAGCTTCGCCGAGGAGCCCGACGGCGAGCTGCTGATGACCGGGTTCGCCGGCAAGGACGGCCGCGTCTTCCGGCTCGCACCGGCTGCGGCGGCACCGGCCACGAAGAACGGGTAGGCCGCCGTTCGGGGCGGCGGCCTCGCGCCAGCTACCTCGGCGGTGTCACGCCGACCGAGGCGAGGATCGCGTCGAGCCGTTCGTACATGCGCTGCCAGCGCCACGTCGTGCGGACCCACGCGGCGGCGGCGGTGCCGACCGCGCGTGCCCGCACCGGGTCGGCGAACAGCGCGCGCACGCCGGCGATCGTCGCCGCGGCGCCGTCGGCGACCGTCAGCGTGCCG
>CAYMRG010000137.1:0-10680 GCA_964392555.1 uncultured candidatus Brocadiaceae bacterium | reverse complement strand
GGAGGCGGGGCCTTCGCCCCGCCGAGCACGCTTCGGGGAAGCCCGACGCCGCAGGGCGGCGAAAGCGGCGCGCTCGGCCGTTCGTTCGCGAACACCCGCCGAGCACAAACGCACGCGCCGTTACCCGTTCTTCCCCAACCGCCTACCAGACGTGTTCCAAGGAGATCCCATGAAAACGCGCCTGTCCCCGTTCCTCCCGTGTTCGCTTCTGTTGGGCTACGCCGCGGTCGACACGGCGACCGCGCAGTCGGTGCAGTCGTCGCTCGCGGCTGCCGCGCCGCTGGTGGTCAGCGCCACGGCGGTCGGCGTGACCATGTCGCAGAGCCAGCCCGCGGGCCTGCTGGCGGCAAGCGGCCTCCTCACCGCGGACGTGAGCGACCCCGCTGGTCACGCCAGCGCGGGCCTCCGGTGGACGGCGGACTTCGGCAGTTCGCTCGCCGGCCCCGACGGCGAACGGCGCTTCCAGATCACCCACACGTGCAGCATCGGTTCGTTTGGCGCGGCCGAAGCCTACTCGGGCCCGCACGAGTTCCTGATCCAGCTGCAGGCCTCCGCCCAGACCCCGGTGCGGATCCTGGTCTCCCACCTGCAGGCCGTCACGGGTGGCGTCAACGCACCGGGGCTGTCGGTCGACCTGGGCGACGACGGCATCCTCGACTACACCTCGGCCTACAGCGCGCAGCTGGGATTCGTCCGCATGCTCGACGCCACGCCGCTGGCGATCCGTGTGCTGATCGGCGGCGGCATGTCGCTGCCGAATGGCGGCCTCGCTTCGGCGCTCGAGCAGGTGACGATCCGCGTCGTTCCCGAACACCACATCGGCGTCGTGACGACCATGCTGGGGTGCACCGGCCAGCCGCTGCCGGTCAGCCAGCTGTTCGCGATCGATGGCGTGCAGATCGACATGCCGGTGCCGACCTCACCGCTCGGCGTCGCGGTCCTGGTGCTCGGCCTCGGCGCGCAGCCGAGCCTGCTGGGAACGATCTCGCCAACCGGGTTGCCGTGCCTGCTGCTGCCCCAGCCGGACGCGCTGCTGCTGGTTTCGCAAGGCGTGCCCGCGGTGCTGCAGATCCCGGCGGCCGCGCGGCCCGTGTCGGTCTACGCGCAAACCGTGGAACTCGAGAGCTACGGGCTGATCACCAGCGATGCGATGCGCATCACCGCGCAGTAGCCGTGACGTCGGGCGGGTCACGCAGCCGGGCTGCACCCGCCCGCCGCGGTCCCCCGCCGCCGCGACAGCACGGTCATGACGACCAGGAAGCCGGCGGTCATCACCGCGGTCGCGCCGAGCCCCCACGCGGTCTTCTCGGCGGTCGGCTTCACGACCAGGAAGTACGCGAGCTGCGCGACGTTGAGCACGATCACCGCGCGCAGCAGCAGTTCCTTGTCGATGCGCTTCAGCACCAGCGCGCCGAGCGGCGCCATGAACAGGACGACCGGATAGGCACACAGCCACGCCTGGACCTGGTGCCGCGTCAGGTCGTGCTGCACGACGCCGCGGTAGAAGAAGCCGAACAGGCTGACGGCCGCCATCAGCACGACGCTGAGCTCGGTCGCGAGCCGTTCCTTCATGTGGAAGCGGGTCACGGCGAGCGTGTAGATCAGGATGTCGGAGCCGGTGCCGAACAGCGACGCGGCGACGCCGCCGAGCAGCAGGATCGCGACCATGCTGAGCCAGTCGCCGACCGTTCGCACGGGCATCCGATCCTTCTCGCCGCGGCAGGCGCTGAGGCCGTAGGCAATGGCGAAGCTCGCGATCATCGCCAGGAACAAAGCCTGGATGATCGTCACCCGCAGCCCCTGCACGGTCAGCATGCCGAGCACGAACCCGACGCACGCCACCGGCACGCCCCACAGCAGCGGGCGGAACGCGCGTGGGTCGGTGCGCCGGTTGGACAGGATGAACAGGCTCGCGCTGGTCATGCCGATGCTCTGGATCATCAGGCTGAAGTCGCGCGCGTGCTCGCGCGGGATCTCCAGGAAGACGTTGAGCACCGGGAACGCGACCGCGCCGCCACCTTCGGGCGTCGACCCGGCGACGAACGCGCCGAGCACCATCACCGCCGGGTAGTACCAGTTCGCCGCGACCGCCGGCAGGTCGACGAGGCACGCGACCAGCGCCACCCAGGCGGCCAACGCCACGAGCAACCAGCGGCGGAACAGCTTGGCTTCGAAGAACATGGTCGCGACGCGCCGGGAAAACGTAGCCGCCGGACGACGACAACCAAGCGCCTGCGTCGGCTACGCTGCGCTCTCCCACCGGCCGCCGCCGCGATGCCACGCACCACCTCGCTCCTGCCGTTCGCGCTGGGCACGCTGCTCGTGCTCGGCGCCTGCTCGCTGTCGCCCGATCTGCCGGCGACGCCGCCGGCGCTCGCCGACATGGAGGAGCCGCTCGACCTGCGCGGCGAACCGGATGACGAGACCGCGCGGCAGGCGCTGCCGCCGGGCAGCTTCTCGGGGCTCGAAGTCGCGGACGCGCGCGAGACGCTGGCCGACAAGCTGGCCGAGCCCGGCACGCTGCGGATCGCCGGAATCGTCGAGAACTCGCCGGCCGCGGCCGCCGGCCTCACCGTCGACGACCTGCTGCTCGAAGCCCAGGTCGGCGACGCGGCGCCCCGCCCGCTGAACCGGCCCAGCGAATGGCGTCAGATCGAGCTGACGACGGCCCCCGGCACCCGGATCGCCCTGGTCGTCGATCGCGCCGGCCGCGAAGCGCGCACCGAGCTGGTGCTGGTGCAGCGGCTGCGCGCCGCGGCGCGCACGCCGGCCGAACGCTGGCGCGAGGAGACCCGTGTCGGCGTCGTGCTGCGCACCGCGACCGAGGTCGAGGCGCGCGCCGCCGGACTCGGCCCGGGCGGCGGCGCAGTCGTCGTCGGCCTCGCGGCCGCGAGCCCGTGGCGCCCGGCCGGCCTGCGGTTCGGCGACCTGCTGGTCGCGCTCGACGGGGCCCCGATCGCCCACCCACAGGACGTGCTGACGAACCTGCGCACCGCCACCGGCGACGCCGTCCGCATCGCATTCGTCCGCGACGGCGAACAGCGCGAAGTCACCGCGGCGCTGACGCAGCGGGCCGGCCAGCTGCGCGAGGTGACGATTCCCCTGCTGTTCTCGTACGAAGCCGACCGCGGCCACACCGAGACGTCGTTGCTGCTCGGCCTGATCCACTACCACAGCACCGCGGCGGCCTGGCGCTTCCGCCTGCTGTGGCTGATCGGCTTCGGCGGCGGCGACGCCGACCGGCTGCTGGAGGTCGGGCCGTGATCGCGTGGCTCACCGCGCTGGCCGCGGCGACCGCGCCCCAGGCGCCCGACGTCGTCACGCTGCAGGTGCCGCTCGCCGAACGCGTCGTCCGCGCCACGGCGTCGCCGTCGGCGCTGACGCTGGTCACGCACGAGGCGGCCGCCGGGCAGCGGTGGCTGCGCAGCCACGACCGCGGCGACGCCGGCGCCGTGCCGAGCCAGCCGACGCGGGCGCCGTACGCGCTCGAACCGGACGTGGTCGCATTCGCGCTGGCCGACGTCGATCCCGCGCCCGGTCGCGAAGTCGTGCTGTTCACCGCCGAACGCGCGGTCGCGGTGACGACGAACGGCGACGCCGGCCCGGCCTACGTGCCGCTGTTCGAGCATCGTCTGGTCTGGCCGGCCGCGCCCGCCGACGACGCGGTGGCGCTGACCGCCGCGGTGGTCGACGTCGACGGCGACGGCCGCGACGACTTCGTGATCCCCGAACCCGACGGCGCGCGCTGCGTGCGGCAGGTGCGCGACGACACCGGCGTGCACTGGCAGGCGACCGAGTGGCGGCTGCCGCCGCGCGTGCGCGCGATCGCGAGCGCCGGCGCCGCCAACGGCCCGGCGCGCCTCGGGCCCGGCGAGCTGTCGCTGCGCCTCGACCTCGGCGATGGCGACGACGACGAACGCGCCGACCGCGGCCCGCTGCTGCGCCTGCAGCGAGCGACGCCGCCGATCGGCTTCGCCGACCTGACCGGCGACGGGCGCGCCGACGCCATCGCCGTGCACAACGGTTCGCTGTGGACGTGGGACGTCGCGGCCGATGGCGCGATCGCGAGCCGACCCGGCGAACGCGCGCTGCCGCTGCCGGAGGATCGCCTGACCCTGTTCGACCCGGCGTTCGACGTGCAGCTCGCCGACACCGACGGCGATGGCCGTGCCGACCTGCTGGTGACGACGTCGGCGCAGCGCGACGACCAGGTCGAGGTCCGCATCGACCTGCGCCCGCAGCAGGCCGACGGCGGCTGGGCGGCGACGCCGGCGCGCCTGCGCCTGCAGACGCTCGCGATGCCACCGCAACTGGTCGACGCCGATGGCGACGGCCGCCTCGACCTGGTCGCGGTGACGCTGCGCACCGATCTGCTCGGCTCGTTGACCGGCGGGGGCGCCCAGACGGTCGAGCTGCAGGTCAACGTGTTCGCCGGCAAGGGCACGCGCTTCGCGACGCCGGCGATCCTGCAGCAGCAGCTCGCGCTGCCGACCCAGCCGGGGCGCGCGCGGCGGCCGTTCGTGCAGGTCGTCACGACCGCCGCCGGTGCGGCGCTCGTCAGCGTCGACGGCGATGGCCTGCGCCTGCAGCCGCTCACCCGCGACGGCCGCAGCCTGGTGCTCGGCGAGCCGACCTGGCGCCTGCCGCTCGGCGTGAACGCGCGCCCCGACCGGCCCGCCGCCGGCGCGCGCGAGCTGATCGTCCGCGACGAGCACGAAGTGCTGCACGTGAGGTGGCGATGACCGCGCGGCACGCACTGGCCGCCGCCGCGCTGCTCGCCGCGCCGGGGCTCGCCCAGGCCGCGCCCGACGCGGCGCTGATCCGGGTCCGGCTGGCGCCGGATCGCGCGCTCGGCGCCGAGCTCGTCGCCGACACCGACGGCGACGGCCGCGCCGACCTCGTGCTGATCGGCCGCGACGGCACGCTCGAGCGCTTCGTGGGCACCGCCGACGCGACGTTGGCCGCGGCCGGCCAGCTGCGGCTGCGCGATCCGGGCCACAGCCTCGTCGCCTGCCGCGACGTCGCGTCGGCGCCCGGCGCCGAACTGGTCGTCGCCGATCCCGGTGGCACCTGCTGGCTGACCTGGCCGGTCGGCGACCGCGCGGCCGCCGTGCAGCCGCTCGTGCGCGCCGCCCGGTTCACGCTGCGCACCGACGAACCGCAGGTGTCGCCGTTCGTGCAGGACCTCGACCAGGACGGCCGGTTCGACCTGCTGATCCCGACCCGCAGCGGCTGCGCGCCGTTCCGCTGCGAAGGCGAAGACGACGGCCGCCCGGTGTTCCGCGCCCTGCCCGCGCTGCGCCTGCACGTCCAGGTGTCGGCGAACCCGAGCGACGGCGGCCTCGACGACCTGCACGAGGGGGCGGTGGTCGTGCCGCGCGTCGAGACCGTCGATCTCGACGGCGACGGGCGCCCCGACCTGATCACGCGCGACGGCAAGCGCCACGCGTTCCACCTGCAGCTCGCCGCCGGCGGCTTCGCCGCGCCGATCGAGGTCGATCTGGCACAGTTCGTCGACAGCACGCCGGCGGCCGCTGGCCTGGCGCCCGGCGCGACCGCGGTGCTCGGCGACCAGCAGCTGCTGCAACGCGGCGACATCGACGGCGACGGCATCCCCGACTTCGTCATCGCCCACCGGCGCAAGGTCTGGACGTTCCTCGGCGGCCGCGCCGGCCCGCAGTTCACGAAGGCGCACACACAGGCTGTCGCCGACGACGTCAGCGGCATGCTGCTGGTCGATCTCGACGACGACGCGCGCGCCGACCTGCTGACCTTCCAGGTGCAGATCCCGACCGTTGGCGCGCTGCTGCTCGGCCTCGTGCAGTCGATCGACATCGACGTGAAGGCGGTCGGCTACCGCAGCGTCGATGGGGCGTTCGCCAACGCGCCGACCTGGCGCCGCACGGTGACGCTGCGGGTGCCGCCGCTGTTGTCGCTGCTCGCTCGCCAGCAGGAACTCGTGCAGCGCTTCGTCACCCTGCTCGACAAGGCGCGGCCGGGGATGCACGGTGCGTTCACCGACGCCGGCCACCGCGACCTCGCGCTCGCGTCGGCGGACGGCACGTCGCTCGAGCTGTACGTCGGCGTCCCGGACAACCGCCTGACCTCGGCGAACGGCCGCCGCATGCTGCGCGACCTGCTGTTCGACAACCCCGACCCGGTGTTCGACCTCGACCGCCTGTTCGGCCTGCTCGCCGGCCTGCTCGACCAGCGCGCCGCCGCGCTGACCGCGACCGCGGTGGCGCGGGCCGCGGTGCCGCTGCGCGAGCGGGCCAGCTGGGAGCTGCTGACCCTGGTGGCGGCGGATTTCGACGGCCATCCCGGCGAGGAGCTGCTGGTCGTCTACGGCGCCGTCGCGGCCCCGGGCCAACGGGCCTACGACCTGATCGCCTGGCCACACGCTGGCGCCGAAGAACCGGTGCCAACTGCTGCTCCCGATCGTCAGCCGCGCTGACCTGACCGCAGTATCTCCTGGCGCGAGGCGGATTTCGGTCGAGCGGACGCGATCCGACTACCTAGCCACCCCCGTTGACGCGAGGCGACCTTCCACCCACCATGGTCCCTTCACTCAACCCCCACCTTTTCTTTCCTAGCTCCAAGGCGAGTTCCATGCACAAGACTCCCGTCTTCGCGGTCGCATTGCTCGGTCTGGCCGTTTCTGGCGTGGCCCAGAACTGCACGACCCCTCCCGCCCAGCGCACGGTTTCCAACCGTCCCGACTTCGGCGCCAGTTTCTACTACGGCATCGGCAACCACTTCCTCGATCTCGATGTCCAACGGGCCATCCAGATCTCGAGCTTCAGCACCTGGACCTACGACCAGGGCGTCGGCAACCCGGTCGTTCCGGACCAG
Organism: uncultured candidatus Brocadiaceae bacterium; assembly: GCA_964392555.1. Taxonomy (GTDB): domain Bacteria; phylum Planctomycetota; class UBA1135; order UBA1135; family UBA2386; genus CAYMRG01. The sequence goes on along the minus strand of CAYMRG010000137.1, from coordinate 3,828 downwards.
ACGGGCAACACGGGCACCGTGAACATGTACGTCTGCCCGACGTCGCGCATCGGCAACGAAGCGATCTCGCCGACCACCACTGGCTCGCCGTGGACGCTGGTCGGCGCCGGCACGATCACGATCGTCGCCACCCCTGGTGAGTCGCCGATCGTCTTCAACCCGCCGGTCAGCCTCGCGGCCGGCCAGTGGGGCATCGCGCTCGAGTACCTGCCGACGACCTCCGGTCAGAACCCGGGCCCGCTGCACTGCCTGGGCGTCAACCCGAACCCGAACGTCGTCGTCTCCGACCAGTTCGTGACGATCTCGAACGACGGCATCCAGGGCACGTCCTGGACCGGCACCGCCGGCGACAGCCCGAACCTGCGCATGACCTACACGCCGGACGCTGCTTCGGCGCACTACATCACGCTGGGTGACGGCTGCTACTTCCGCCCGCACGCCTTCTACGACAACTTCCCGAACGGCGCCACCGCGCCGGCCGTCGCCAACACCGGCGAGCAGTGGATCTACTCGGGCAGCAACTACATCGTCGTCAACTCGCCCGTCGCCTACGTCACGCCGACCTCGTCGAACCTGGCGCTCGGCACCTACGGCTCGAGCTCGTCGGCCAACTGGGACGACGCGCTGACGGCGCCGATCACGCTGCCCTTCACGTTCCCGTACCCGAACGGCAGCACCAACACGATCACGATCAGCTCGAACGGCCACGTCTACCTGGAGTCGGTCGTCGACAACAGCTACGACGTCTGCGGCTCGCTCTACGGCAGCATCCTGCCGTTCCGTGACGGCCCTGCGCAGATCGCGGCCTACTTCCACGACCTCGACCTGACGGTCGGCGGCAGCCTCCACTACGACATCGACCCGAACGGCCAGTTCGTCATCATCACCTGGCAACTGGTCCAGGAATGGGGCGTCCCCGCCGCGGTCAACACGATGCAGCTGACGCTGGATATCGCCGGCAACGTGTCGCTCTACCTGGGCAACCTGGGCAACCAGAGCGCCTCGAACAACGCGGTCGTCGGCTTCACGCCGGGCCACGGCGCCAGCCTGCCGGCCGAGGTCAACCTCGCCACGCAGCTGCCGTACACCTCGGGCGACGGCTCGATCCCGCCGATCCTCGGCATGGACGCTCGTCCGGTGATCGGCACCACGCCGAACATCGTCACGACCAACGTCACGCTGGGCTCGCTGCTGCAGGTCCTCTGCGCCGGTGACCAGCTGCTGCCGGCCCCGGTCGACCTGGGCTTCCTGGGCATGCCTGGCTGCAACCTGCACATCAACCCGTTCGTCTTCCTGACGAACACGATCTCCCCCAACAACACGTTCGTGCAGCCGTTCGCGATCCCGAACAGCCCGGCGCTGCAGAACCAGCAGCTGACGTTCCAGGCCGCGCCGCTGACGCCGGGCCTGAACGCCCTCGGCCTGCTGACCTCGAACGGCATCTGCACGCGCATCGGCCAGTAATCGCCGACTGCACGGCAGCGATGCCATCCGGGCCCGGCCACCCGCGAGGGTGACCGGGCCCGTTCGTTTTCCGGTGGACGCCTTTTCGCGCGACCACCGCCGGCATCCGTGCGATGCTCGCCGGCGAAGGGCACGCCATGCGCATCGCGATCACGGGAGCCTCCGGATTCGTCGGTTCGAGCCTCGCGACCAGCGCGGCGGCCGCCGGCCACACCGTCCTCAGCCTCGTGCGCCGCGCCCCGCGCGCGGCCGGCGAGGTGGCCTGGCAACCCGAATCGGGCGCCATCGACGCGACGGCGCTCGGCGCGATCGACGCCGTCGTCCACCTCGCCGGCGACAACGTGGCAGCCGGACGCTGGACGGCACGCCGGCGCACGGCGATCGCGGCGAGCCGTGGGCCGGTGACCACGGCCCTGTGCCGGACGCTGGCCGGGCTGCCGCAACGGCCGAGCGTGCTCGTCAGCGCCTCGGGGACCGGCATCTACGGCGATCGCGGCGACGAAGTGCTGACCGAGGACAGCGAGGTCGGCGACGGCTTCCTCGCGGACGTCGCGCGCGCCTGGGAGGCGGGCACCGCCGCGGCGGCCGACGCCGGCGTGCGCGTCGTCAACCTGCGCATCGGCATGGTCTGCGATCCCGCCGGCGGCGCCTTGCGCCGGATGCTGCCGCCGTTCCGGCTCGGGCTCGGCGGACGCCTCGGCAGCGGCCGGCAGTGGCTCGGCTGGATCACGCGCGACGACCTGGTCGCGGCGATCCTGTTCTGCCTGCAGCGCGACCTGCACGGCCCCGTCCTCGCCGTCGCCCCGCAACCCGTCACCAACCGCGCCTTCACCGCGGCCCTCGGTCGCGCGCTGCATCGCCCCACCGTGCTGCCGGTCCCCGCGTTCGCGCTGCGGATGCTGTTCGGCGACATGGCGAACGAACTGCTGCTCGCCAGCCAGCGCACGATGCCCACCCGCCTGCCCGCAGCCGGCTTCCCCTATCGTCATCCCGACCTCGAACCCGCCATGCGATCGCTGTTCGCGAAAACCCCGGGCGCTTCGGAACAGGCCTGAGGCGATCGCGTTCGCGGCGCGCTCACCCGAGCTGGAGATCCTCGCCATGCGCCTGCCCGCCTTCCTGTCTGCTCTGTTCGCCCTTGGCACGATGACCGCCCTGCCAGCGCAGCGTCCGCTCGGCGAGGACGCCCTCGCCCTGGTCGAAGCCTGCAACGCCTTCGCCGGCGACCTGCTGCCGATGCTGGGCCAGGCCGGCAACCCGACCTGCTCGCCGGCGAGCATCGCGATCGCGCTGACCATGCTGCAGCCGGGGGCCCGCTCGGCGACCGCCGACGAACTCGGCCAGGTCCTGCACCTGCCGCCCACGCTGCGCGGCGAACGGTTGCTGACCGCGGCAGCGGACCTGCTGCAGGGCCTCGGCAAGCCGCGACGTCGCACCGAGGGCGAGAGCCAGGCCAGCCTGACGATCACCAACGACCTGTGGGCCCAGCAGGGCTTCGCGCTGCAGCAGGACTACGTCGCCGCGCTGCGCCGCGCGTTCGGCGCGCCGCCGACGCTGCTCGACTTCGCGGCGGACCCTGAGGCGGCCCGGCAGACGATCAACCGACACATCGCCGACAGGACCAACCAGCGCATCGAGCAGCTGATCGGCCCCGGGCTGGTCGACACGGCAACGCGCGTCGTGCTGACCAATGCCCTGTGGTTCCGCGCCCCCTGGACCGACGAATTCGCGAAGGGCGCGACCGTGGACGAAGCCTTCCACCTCGACGGCGACCACACGGTGACGCTGCCGACGATGCACAAGACCAACCACTGCGGCTACGTCGAGACGGAGCAGTGGCAGGCCGTGACGCTGTCGTTCGCGGACACGACGATCTGCTGCGAGATCGTGCTGCCGCGGCCGGGCGTCGCGGTCGACACGGCGCTGACGGCGCTGCTGCGCGGCGCCAACCGCAAGGGCCTGCAGCACGAACGCGTGGCGATCGCCCTGCCGCGCTTCAAGGTCGCCACGTCGCATTCGCTGCGCACGCCGCTCCAGCGGCTCGGCATGCGCACGTCGTTCACGACGGCCGCCGACTTCAGCGGCATCGCCAGCGGCCCCCGCGCCGAAGACCGCGTGCACGTCGACGAGGTCGTCCATCGCAGCTGGGTGTCGGTCGACGAACAGGGCGCCGAGGCCTCGGCCGCGACCGCCGTCGTGATGCGCGTCGGCGCGGCGATCCCGATCGGCGAGCCGAAGGAGTTCAAGGTCGACCGCCCGTTCGCGTTCGCGCTGCGCGACGCGGTCACCGGCCTGCTGCTGTTCGTCGGCCGCGTCGACGATCCGCGCGGCGAGAGCTGACCGCCGCCGCGGGCGTACCGGTCA
>CAYMRG010000136.1:0-10779 GCA_964392555.1 uncultured candidatus Brocadiaceae bacterium | reverse complement strand
GATCCGCGGCATCGGCGGGTTCTGCCGCGCGCTCGCCGCGGCCGGCCGTCCGGCGCTTCCTGGGCTGGTCGTCGAAGATGTTGGCGCCGAAGTCGCTCATCGCTTGCGCGGAGGCTAGCAAACCGGTCGGCTGCGCGCCAAGGCGCCGTTCGGCTCGTCGGAGGCGAGGTGCCGCCGCGCGCGGCGCCGGGTTTTTGCCGCTGCCCCCTTGTGGCCGAGCGTTCGGGGCGCTTGCATCTCCGCCGCAGACAGCCCCTTTCGGATCGATCGGCTAGTCGGTGGGCCGGTGGTTGCGGTGGCAGCGAGCCCATGGGGCTCGCGCCAGCGACCCGGTGCCACGCGACCCAGCTCCACGAGGATCTCCCGTGAATCGCAAAGCTCTCCTGTCCGTTTCCGCCCTTCTCGCCGTCACCCTGCCGTCCTGCGGCACCCTGAACCGCGCCGGCAAGGACCTGGTGCTCGGCGTCGGCACGCCGGTGCTGATGATCTATGGTGGCGCCACCGACGGCTACACGTCGGCGAAGACGGTGCGCACGGGTCTCGACAGCGGTGCGGCGGTCGAGGTGCTGGCCTTCCCGTTCACGTTCTTCTACCACGCGATCGAGCACGGCATCTACGGCTTCATCCACCTGATCGACCTGCCGCTGTGCCTGTTCTACGGCGCCGCCGAGCTGCACCCCTACGGCCCGGAGATCAAGCCGCTCGACTTCTACCAGGGTACCTGGTTCGACACCTGGGCCGAGAAGCACAGCCGTGGCACCGACGCCGAGAGCGGCGAGATGCTGCCGGCGGGTCGCTGAGAGGCCGAAGGCCAATTGGCGGCCGCCTTACGCGGCCTCTGAGCCGCTGGTAGCGGACACCCCAGTTGCGGAGCTTTCGATCGCGGAGCTCCGAGGTGCGCAACTCCTTGCCGCTACTTCGCGTCCGCCGGCGCCAGCAGGCGCTCGGCGACGACGGGTAGCCGGCGCAGCAGCGCCAGGGCCGCGGTGGCATCACCGGGCGGCCGATCGTCACCGGGCTTGTCGGCCGTCGGACGCTCGGGGGCGAGACGGTCGAGCGCCTGCACGAGTTCCTCGAGCATGCCGCGCTGCCGCTGCGGCAGGTCCTCCGCGAGCCATGTCTTGAGCCGCGTGCGCGCGCGGGCAACCCAGGCGGACGCTTCGCCCGGCGTCTCAGGGGCGCGCCAGTCGGTGAAGTAGAGCGCGCGCAGCGCATCGGCCTGGCCGGTTCGGCCCTGCAGCTCGGCGCCGAGGATCTCGCTGGCGTTGAGTTCGGCGAGCGCGGTCTCGCCGGTGCGCGTCCGGTTGTCGGCGGTGAGCCGGCGCTGCCAGTACTGCCGCAGCTGGTCACGCAGGCTCGGGCCGACCTGACGTCGCAGCCAGTCGTCGGCCTCGGGCACGATCGGCCGCAGCCGCAGCTTGCCGGCCTCCGCGGCCAGGTTCTGCAGCGCGGCCGCCGGTTCGCCACCCGGCGCGGTGTGCAGCTGCGGCAGGTCGATCGGCGCTTCGGCCGCGTGGAACGTCGCCCGCAGGGGGGCGGGGATGTCGGCGAACGGCGGCACCGCGATGCCGGGCACGCCCAGCCGCCGCAACTCGGCGAGCCGCGCCCAGGCGACCCAGCGCTCGAGGTGGCCCGGGCGCGCGTCGCCCGCGACCTGTTGGTAGAGAGACACGGCGCGCGGCACGTCGAGGTCCAACACCTCGGCGAGCCAGGCGGCGTGCAAGGTCGTCTCGGCCGCGGCGCCGGCGGCGCGCTGCTGCGCGGGCAACGCCGCTGCCGCCACGGCGACCAGGCCGGCGAAGCCCTTCACGATTGCGGCTCCGCCAGCGGCTGCGACTCGAAGCGGTAGCCGAGGCCGTGCACGGTGACGACGTGGCGGGGGTTCTCGACGTCGTGTTCGAGCTTCTTGCGCAGCCGCGCGATGTGGTTGTCGACGGTGCGCGTGGTCGGCAGGTGCACGTAGCCCCACACCTTGCGCAGCAGGTCCTGGCGGCTGACGACCTCGCCGCGGTGTTCGATCAGCATGCGCAGGATCTCCGCTTCATAGCGCGACAGCTGGATCTCCTCGTCATCGCGGACGATCGTGAAGCGACGCCAGTCGACGGTCAGGCCGTCGAACTTCATCACGCCCTCGGGGCCCTTGCGGTCGCCGACGCCGGCCTTGGCGCCGGTCTGCGTGCGGCGCAGCACCGCGCGGATGCGGGCCGTCAGCTCGCTGAGGCCGAACGGCTTGGTCAGGTAGTCGTCGGCGCCGAGTTCGAGGCCGGCGACCTTGTCGCGATCCTGGCCCTTCGCCGACAGGATGATCACCGGCGTCTGGCGGCTCTCGCGCAGCTGCCGCAGCACGTCGAGGCCGGGCATGCCCGGCAGCATCAGGTCGAGCAGGACGAGCGCCGCGGTGCCTTCGCGGGCCTTGCGCAGCCCTTCCCGACCGTCGGCCGCGGTGTCGACCGCATACCCCTCGAGCTCGAGGTTGTGCTTGAGGCCGGTGCGCAGGTCCGGTTCGTCCTCGATCACCAGGATGCGGGTTTCGCTGAGGTTGGTCATGGCTCGGTGGCGGCTGCGTCGCGGGGGTTGGCTGGGGCAGCGGACGATGGATACGAAGGAGGGGGCACCAACGGCAGGGAGATGCGGAACACACTCCCGCCGCCAGGGCGCGGCGCGACCGTTGCCTCGCCGCCGTGGGCTCGGGCGAAATGGCGGACCAGGCTGAGTCCCAGGCCGGCGCCGCGCACGTCTCCGGCATTGCTGGCGCGGTAGAAGCCGTCGAAGACCCGTTCGCGCTCGTCCGCCGGCACGCCGCGGCCGCGGTCGCGGACCTCGATCACCGCCTCGCCGTCGGCCGCGCGCAGGTCGAGTTCGATCTCGTGGTCGCCGCTGTCCTCGTCGCGACCGTACTTCGCCGCGTTCTCGAGCAGGTTGACCACGGCGCTCTCGCAGGCGTTGGCGTCGCAATGGACGTGGATGTTGGGCCGCAGCGTCTCGACGAGGATCGCCCCGCGGGCCTCGAGGTGGGGCGTGTAGGCGTCGCAGACGGTGCGCAACAGGGCGGCCAGGTCGATGGCCGCCGGCGCGTAGTCGAGCGTGCCCGCCTGTTGCCGCGAGAAGTCGAGGATGCGCTGGATCAGGGCCGTCAGGCGTTCGGATTCGCGGGCGATGATGCCGCCGAACTCGGCGGCCTGACCGGGATCGCGCGCGCGCCCCATGCCCAGCGTCTCGCCGTACATCCGGATCAGCGCCAGCGGCGTCTTGAGCTCGTGCGAGACGCGCGACACGAGGTCGACCTTGAGGTTCGCCAGCTCGGCTTCGCGCGACACCGAACGCCACAGCCACAGCGCGCCGCCGACCGCCGTGACGAACAGCGCGATCAACAGCAGCGCCCGGTTGCGCGCCGCGGCCTGGGCATCGGCCGCCAGCCGCGCGGTGTTGGCCGGGTAGGCGCGCAGCGTCAGCTCCCCGGCGGCGCGCGCCGGTGGCACGAAGTCGGCGGGCACCGTCTTCGGCGTGGGCACCACCGGCACGTCGTCGGGGTCGTCGACGGCGAGCACGAACGTGTTGTCGGTCTGCTGGAACTGTTCGAGAGCGGTCGTCACCAGGCCGCCGAGGTCGATGCGCACGCCGACGCTGGCGCAGTGCAGCTTCTCCGCTTCTTCGGCCGTGGCCGGCCGCACGCACAGCAGCGTCGTCACGCCGGCGAGCGTCGAGACGAAGCGGGTGACGCGCGGTTCGGCGGCGGCCTGGTCGCTCTCGCGCAGGCGCCGCCAGCGCAGCGCGAACTTGAAGACGAGGTCGTAGGTGGCGGCGAAGCTGCGCGCGCGTTCGCGCTCGGTCTCTTCCCGCAGCAGCTGCTGCGCCGCGTCGTGTTCGGGCGTCTCGGCGGGGATGCCGCCGGCGAGGCGATCGGCGATGGCGCCGAGCAGGCCATCGGCGAGGAAGTCGCGGCGGCCCTCGGCGATCTGGCGCAGCAGCTGCAGGCGCGCCGCTGCGCCGCCGGCGGCCGGTTCGAGTTCGGCGAGCGCCGTCTCGGCCATCAGCATCAGCATCTGGCTCTCGCTGTCGTTGCGCCAACGGCTGTTCGCGACCGTCGTACGCACGCGCTCGAACTCGGCGCGCGCCGCTTCGCCGTTGCCGAGCTTGCGTAGCGCGGTGGCGAGCCGGAAGCGCGCCTGCAGCTCGGCCTCGTCGAGATCGAAGCGGCGGCCGGTGCGGCCCTGCGGGCTCGCCTCCGCGATCTGGCCGAGCAGGCGCTGCATCTGCTCGACGAGCTGCTCGTAGCGACCGGTCGTCGCCAGCAGGTCGGCGGCCTGCAGCGCGCCGCTCAGCGCGTTGCCGCCGGCGGCGTCGCCGCGGGCGCGGGCGTCGCGCGCCAGGGGCAGGCCGGTGCTCGCCGGCGGCGGCGGTGGCCAGATCAGCGCGAGCTGGTCGTCGAGCGTGACGATGTCCAGCAGCGCGTGGAAGCGCGGGTCGGCGCGCAGCCGCAGCGTCGTGCGCAGCGGTCGCAGGTCGTGGACCAGCCGTTCGGTCTCGGCCAGCAGCGGCGACACGACGCGGTCGATCTGCTGTTCGACCGACTGCGCGGCGCTCTGCAGGAACTGCCGGCTCTCGCGCTCGATCGCCGCCTGCGCCTGGCTGCCGCTGCGCTGCAGCTCGCCGTACCCGAGCACCGCCAGCACCAGCAGCGGCACGAGGAACGTGCACAACGCGAGCAGGTGCCGGTGGCTGAAGCGCGAACGCGAATCGGACATCGCTGCGGCCGGGGCCGCCCTCCGACGGCGCAGCGTAGCGGTTGCCCGCTGGGGCGGGTAGCGGCGGCGCGCCGATCGATGGCAGGGGCGGTTCGCGGCGCCGGAGCCGGCGCCGCGGCACGAACTACTGCACCGTGAACGACAGCGTGTCGGTCAGCGTGAAGGTCGGATCCGGGCAGCCACCCGGCGCCAGGAAGTCGATCGCCTGGATCAGGATCTGCACGCCGACCACGCCGGGGTTGTTCGGCAGCGACAGCGTGTGCACCGGCGTCGGGCCGACGATCATCAGGAATTCGTGGCCGAGGGTGCAGTTGCAGAATGGGATGCCGAACGGCGTCGTGCCGTAGCCGATCAGCGGCAGCACCTGCGGGTTGACGACCTGCGTGGTGACGTCGGTGCCGATCTGGCCGTTGCCGGTCGTCTTCAGGTCCATGATGCCGCAGCTGTGCGGCGCGCGCGTCCAGTTGCTCGGCAGGCCGAGGAAACGGATGCCGCGGAACGCCGTGTTGGCGGCGGCGGGGACGAGCGACGTCACGACCGAGCTCGGGCCGGTGTCGACCACGCTGACGATCTCGGTCAGGCTGCCCGTGTTGGCGGTCGCCCACAGGGTCGCCTGGCCGTTCTGGACGAAGCCGGTCAGCCCGCGGCAGCCGCTGGTCGCCGACAGCGCCAGCGTGTACTGCAGCGTCCACACGCCGCCCGCCTGGGTCCACTTCTGGATGCCGCCCACGCCGCTGGTGCGGTCGTCGGCGAGGTAGAGCGTGTCCGGGTTGGCGAAGAAGAAGTCGTAGTTCGACGGGCCCGCCGCGGTCGGGAAGCCGTTCAGCAGCGTCGCCGCCTGGCCCTGCGTCGTCGGCAGGCCGCTGCCGAAGAGCGAGACGCCCTGGAACGTGCCGGTCGTCGACGAGACGTAAAGATCGCCGAAGTAGCTCGAGATCACGCGCAGGTTGGTCGGCGCGCCGGTGCCGAGCGGCGTCGAGGACGTGGCGCCGAGCGCGCTGACGAAGCGGACGCCTTCGGCGCTGCCCGCGAGCCAGAAGCGGTTGCCGTCGTCGCTGAACACCGAGCGGATGTTCTTGGTGTCGAAGGCGTCGGTCAGCGCGGTCGAGGTGTCGACGGCGCCGGTGATGTCGATGCGGCCGACCACGCGGTTGGCCGTGGCCACCGCCGACGTCGCGACCGAGGACAGGCCGGGGGCGGCGTCGTAACCGCCGATCGTCAGGAAGAGGCCGTTGGCCGAGACGTTGAGGAAGCCCTCGGAGGTCGCCGAGCCCGAGTTGGTCAGCGCGCGGTTCGTGCCGCTCGCCGCGATCGGCATGGCGATCGACTGCACGAACGTGCCGGCCGGCGTGTATTCATCGACGAACGTCGGCGTCGAAGCGTTCGTCAGCGCCGCCGTGCCGTCGCCGATGCGGACGACGACCAGGTTGCCGAACGTGAGGGGCTGCTGCGCTGCCAGCGAGCAGGAGAGGATCGCGGCCGCGGCCAGCAGGCGCGATGCACCGGAGACGGAGGTGTGGTTCATGGGGACTCGGAAAGAGAATGCGTCATCCAACAGGGCTCGCCGGGCGCTGTCGATGACCGTGCGGTGAAGATGCCGCCAGGAAATGAGCGTGCCTGAGCGGTCGTTTTGCAGCGCCGTAAGTGTGGACAAATCGTCGAGAAACGGCGGCGCAGCGCCCGCTGCGCAGCAGGACATTCCCGCGCACCCGCAGTGAATTTCGCCGCGGCTGCCCGGCGCGGTCAGCGCGGCGTCGCGCGCAGCCATTCGATGCGATCGCAGCGCACCGGCAACTCGGCTCCAGGCGCCGGCGCCAGCGTGAGTTCGAGCGGTCCGTCGTCGGCGACCACGAGGCCGTCGTCGGCCGCGTTGCCGCCGCTGCGCAGCGTGATCGGGCAGCCCTCCGGCACGACGAGCGGGCGCCAGGTTCCGGCCGGCAGGGGCACGCGCAGCGTCGCCGGCGCCGACGAACGCAGTTCGAGCTGCAGGTGGCCGTCGGCGGCAGCCACGGCGACCGCGCTGCGGTCGGTGAGCCATGCCCCGACCGCGTTGAGGCGGTCGTAGAAGCGCGCCGTCTCGGCCGGGTCGCTCGGCAACACCTGGTAGCGCCGCGTCAGCGGTTCGCTCAACGCCAGGCTGCCGAACAGCCACGCCGGGATCGCGACCCGGTCGGCGGTGCGCGTGATGCCGACGCGACCGTCGAGCCGCACCCAGAGCACGGCGACCAAGGGTTCGCTGCTGGTGGCGCGCGGCGGCGGCGGGCCGCAGTCGATCCGCACGCAGCGATAGCCGTCGGCGAAGCGCGGATCGCTCTCGAATTCGGCGGCGCTGACGAACACCGGCAGCGGTAGGCCCGGCGGCGACGAGAACAGCATCAGGTCCGGCGCGCGATCCATCACGTAGCGGCCGTTGCCGTGCAGGTGGCCCGGTGGCAGCGGCGTGCCGGGGCGCACCGTGCGCAGCCACTCGGGCGGCGGCGTGGTCGCGATCGTGCGATCGCACAGCCCGAGCAGGTCGAGGGTCGGCAGGTTCGCGGCGAACGGCAGCGCGCCCGCTGCATCGACCGCCAGCAACGGCTGGCGATCGGCGAACGCGGCGCGCAGCACGCGTCCGATCGCCTCGCCGCGCCATTCCCAGACCTCCTGCTGCAACTCGGCGGTCTGCGCGTCGCGGCGCGCGCGCCACGCGTCGGCGGCGCTCGCCGTGAGGCCGAGGGCGAGCGCCAACAGCAGCCGCGATGGTCCGCGCGCCAGCACGCGCAGGCCGCCCGCGCCGAGCAGGGCCAACGGCACGATCGCGCCGTGGGCCAGGCGGCGGCCGGGGAAGTGGTCGCCGCCGATCACCGCCAGGTAGCCGAACCAGGCCAGCGTCGGCAGGATCGTCAGCAGCGCGGCGGTGCGGTGGCGGCGATGCCAGAGCAATGTGATCGCGCCGAGGCCGGCCAGCACCAGCAGGCCGGTCGTCGCCGTCAGCGCGCCTCGCACGTAGGCCAGGCCCGCCGGCAACGCGCGCAGGTCCAGCGCCGCCTTGACGTGCGCGGTGTTCGGCACCCAGTCGTCGTAGTAGGCGAGACGGAACGCGAGCTGGCCGAGGACGGCCGCGACCGGCAGCGCCGCGAACGCCAGGACCGGGCGCAGTGTCGCGGCGGCGCCCGCGCGCAGCGTGGCCAACGCCAGGCCGAGCGCGATCGTCGCGACCCACAACGGCCCGTCGGGCCGACACAGGCAGACCAGGGCGAACGGGAGCCCGCAGCGGACGAGGTCGCGGGTCGACCACGCGCCGACCGGAGCGTTCGCCAGCCGCCGCGACAACCCGGCGTAGCCCCACGCCAGCCCGGCCATCACCATCGGTCCCTCGAGTCCGCCGAGCGTCCATGCCAGCACCGGCTGGCTCGCGGCCGCGAGCAGCGGGCCGAGCGCCGCCAGCGCGGTGGTGCGCAGGTCGTGCGGACGCAGCGCGCGCGCCAGCCAGAACAGCGCGGCGCACGTGCACAGACCGCCGAGCAGCCGCGCCGCCGTGACCAGGTCGAGGCCGAGTGCGCCGAGTCCGGCGCAGGCGAGCACCCACAGCAGGTTGCTGTAGCCCTCGACGCGTTCGCCGTCGGTGAACGTGAGGCCGTGCCCGGCGAGCAGCCGTGCCGCATAGCGCAGCGAGATGAAGGCGTCGTCGGAGAAGTACGGCCATACGGCCGTGCTCTGCCACGCCGCGAACAGCCAGCCCGGGATCGCCGCCACCAGCGCCCAGCGTGCCGCCCAACGTGCCGTCGGGTGCGCGTCCTCGCTCGCGAGCGACGTCACGGCGACCCGTAGAGCAGGTGCGGCAGCGCGTCCGGCCACCATTCGGCGGGGGCGTGCGTGACGCGGTCGAGCGCCGACCATGGCTGGTCGCCGTCGACGAACCAGCGCAGCGCCGCACCGCCGTGCAGGATGTCGATCGGCTGCTTCTCGGCCTCGTATTCGTACGGCGGCGGCAGCCAGGCGAAGCGGTCGGGCCAGAGTTCGCGGACGCAGCGCAGCAGCACCGCGGTGGTGCGGTACGGGGCGAACGTCGCCGCGTCGGTGACGTGCAGGAACAGCCCGCCGCAGGCCTCGCCGCGCCACTTCTGGAACGTCGGCTCGAAGCGCACCGGCCGCAGCGCGACGCCGCGCAGGTCGTGCTCGCGCGCGGCGGCCGCGAGCCGCCACGGATCGACGAACGGCGCGCCGAACTGTTCGAACGGCGTCGTCGTGCCGCGCCCTTCGCTGAGCCGCGTGCCTTCGACGAGCACCTGGCCCGGATAGACGAGCGCGCCTGTCCAGCGCGGCAGGTTGGGGCTCGGCGGCACCCAGGCGCGGCCGGTGTCGGGCCACAGCATGTCGCGCCGCCAGCCGCGCATCGCCACGACCTCGAGGTCGGCGCCGAGGCCGAGGCGGTCGTTGCACCAGCGCGCCAGTTCGCCGAGCGTCAGGCCGTGGCGCATCGGGATCGGCGCCTCGCCGACGAAGCTGGCGAACGCGAGGTCGAGCGCGGGGCCTTCGGCGCGTTCGCCGCCGAGCGGGTTCGGCCGATCGAGCACCAGCACCGGCAGGCGCTGTTCGGCGCACGCCGCGAGGCAGTGGCAAAGCGTCCAGAGGTAGGTGTAGACGCGCGTGCCGACGTCCTGCAGGTCGACGACGAACAGGTCGAGGCCGTCGAGCATCGCCGCGGTCGGCCGCCGCGTCTCGCTGTAGAGGCTGTGCACCGGCACGCCGAGCCGCGGGTCGCGGCCGTGTGCGGTCTCGACCATGTTGTCCTGTTCGGTCGACCACAGGCCGTGCTGCGGGCCGAACAGCGCGGCGAGTCGGCCGGGGAACCGCTGCGCCAGCACGTCGGGCGCGTGCGCGAACGACGCGTCGACCGACGCCTGGTTGGCGAGCAGGCCGAAGCGGCGCGCGGTGCGCAGCCGCGGCGGCGGCGCGTCGCACGCGACCTCGAGGCCGATCTGCACGGTGCCGTGGGGAGCGGTAGCGGTCATGCGCGGCGCTCACTCATACAGCAGGAACGGCTTGCGGCGCATGCGGAACAGGTCGAGTCCCTTCTGCCAGCGCGCGACGATCGCGTCGGCGGTCTCGCCGGCGACGATCGCGTCGGCGCTCGCCTTGTCCTTGAGCAGCCAGTCGAGCTTCTTCGTCTCCCAAGCATCGGGATGCAGCGCGCGCAGCGCGCAGGCGATCGCCACCCCGGTGCGCACCGGTTCGAACGCGCGCCAGTCGGTGATCAGGATGTCGATGCCCGAGCACTCGCTGCCCTTGTGCTTGCTGGCGGTCGGCGTGAAGCGGATCGGCACGAACGTCACCCCGGGCAGTTCGGCCGCGCGCAGTCGCGCCGCCAGCGCTGCGCCGTCACACCACGGCGCGCCGAGCACTTCGAACGGCCGGTCGGTGCCGCGGCCGACCGAGACGTTGGTGCCCTCGAGCAGGCCGATGCCGGGATAGAGCAGCGCCTCGGTCAGGCTGCGCATGTTCGGCGACGGGTCGATCCAGACCAGGCCCGTGCGGTCGTAGAGATCGGCGCGTCGCCAGCCTTCGCAGCGCACGACCTGCAGGTCGACCTGGATGCCGTCCTCGCCGACCATCAGCCGCGCGTACTCGCCGATCGACAGGCCGTGGCGCAGCGGCACGCGGTGCGCGCCGACGAAGTCGCGCCGTTCGTCGGCCATCACCGGGCCCGCCATCGCGACGCCGCCGATCGGGTTCGGCCGGTCGAGCACGACGACGGCGAGGCCGCGCGCCGCCGCCGCGTCGAGGCAGTTCCGCAGCGTCGCCGGGTAGGTGTAGAAGCGGCAGCCGATGTCCTGGATGTCGAAGACCAGCGTGTCGACGCCGGCGAGCATCGCGTCGGTCGGCGTGCGCGTCTCGCCGTAGAGCGAGTAGACCGGCAGCCCGGTCGCCTGGTCGCGGCTGTCGCCGACCTGCTCGTCGACCGCGCCCTGCCAGCCGTGCTCGGGCGAGAACAGCGCGACCAGCTGCACGCCCTCGCTGTGGGCGAGCACGTCGACGACGCGCCGGCCGTCCT
>CAYMRG010000135.1:0-10925 GCA_964392555.1 uncultured candidatus Brocadiaceae bacterium | reverse complement strand
CGCACCGGCCGCGACCCGGTGCTGGTCACGCGCGCGAACCTGCGGCCGTTCCTCGCCGAGGCGATCGCCGGCGTGATCCCCAACGCCGCGGTCCTGAGCTACCAGGAGACGACCCCCGCGCGGAAGGTCGAGACCACCCAACGCATCGCCGTCGCCGGCTGATCCCCCACAACCGAGCCCCGCATCCCCATGTTGCTGAAACGAATCGAAGCCAAGACCCTGCCCGAAGCGCTCGAACGCCTGCACATCGAGTGCGGCGACGACGCGCTCGTCGTCGAGACGCGCCCCACGCGCAGCGGCTTCCTGGTCGTCGCCGCGCGCGCCGAGACCGCGCGCGCCGACTCCCTCGCGCCGACGCCGACCCGCGACCAGGCCGGCGGCCTGCTGCGCGTCGCGAAGTGGACCCGTGGCTTCACGCCGCTCGCCGACAAGGCGGGCGAGTTCGGGCTCTCCGACGAGATCCTGCGCGCCGTCGAGAAGGCGCTGCTCGGCACGCGCGTCGACCTGTCGCGCGCCGGCGACCCCGCGCTGCCGACGCTCGCGACCAAGGTGCTCGCCGCGCTGGTGCGCACCGAACCGCGGCTCGAGGACGCCGGCGACGACGAGCAGGCCCTGCGCCACTTCCGCACGCTCGCGCTGGTCGGTCCGACCGGGGTCGGCAAGACGACGACGCTCGCCAAGCTCGCCGCGCGCGCCCGCAACCGCGGCGAACGCATCGCGATCGTCACGCTCGACACCTACCGCATGGCCGCCGTCGAGCAGCTGCGCGCGTTCGCCGACCTGCTCGACGCGCCGTTCACGGTCGCGTTCACGCCGACCGACCTGCGCCGCGCGTTGCGCGAGAACGCCAGCTGCGACCGCGTCTTCGTCGACACCACCGGCCGCAGCCCGCGCGACCGCGACGCCATGCCGATGCTCGAAGGCAACCTGCGCGCCGGCGAGTGCGCGTCGCTGCTGTGCCTCGCCGCCGGCACGCGCCGCAAGGACTGCGAGATCGTGCTCGACGCCTACGACCCGATCGGCATCGACGCGGTCTGCCTGACCAAGTGGGACGAGACGGCGGCACCCGGCGAATCGCTCGCCGCCGCGATCGCGCGCGGCCTGCCGGTCTCGCACGTCTGCACCGGCCAGGAAGTGCCGGCCGACATCCTCCCCGCCGACGCGCTGCAACTCGCCGCCGCGGCCTTCGACTGCGAACTGGCGGCCGCGTCATGAACGACCCCGTGATCCCCGCGCAGCCCGCAACGCCCGCGCCGCGCCACCAGGCCAGCGCGCTGCTGCAGCCGCAACCGCAACTACCGCCCGCGTCGCCGTCCCAGCCGGCGCCGTGGCTCGCGCTGGTCGGCGCCAAGGGCGGCGTCGGCAAGACCACGCTCGCCGTCAACCTGGCACTGCTGCTCGCGCGCGCCGGCCACCGCGTCCTGCTCGCCGATCTCGACCCCGGCTGCGGCAACGTCGCCGTCCACCTGCGCCTGCCGATCGCGAACGACCTCGAGGCCGTCGCCCGCGGCGACTGTGCCGTCGCCGATGCGATCGTCCGCGGCCCGCTCGGCCTCGGCGTGCTCGGCGGCCGTTCGGGCTCGCCCGCGTTTGCCCAGGACGCAGCGCTCGTCGACCGCGCGCTCGCCGCGATCGCCGCCGCCGCGCAGGCCTTCGACGTCGTCGTCGTCGACACCGGCGCCGGCATCGGCCCCGCGACCCTCGCCGCCGCCACGCGCGCCGACCTGGCACTCGCCGTCACCACGCCCGACCCCGCCGCGCTCACCGACACCTATGCGCTGTGCAAGGTGCTCCACCAGCAGGGTCGCCCGCTGCCGCGCCTCGTCGCCAACCGCGTCCAGAGCCGCGACGACGCCATGCGCACCGCCGCGCGCCTCGCCACCGTCGCGCGCAAGTTCCTCGGCACCGAGAGCCGCCTGCTCGGCTGGGTCGGCGACGACCGCCTGCTGCAGCTCAGTTGCACCGAACAGCGCCCCCACGCGCTGCACGGCCAGGGCCCGGCCCTCGACGACCTGCGCAGCCTGTGCGCCGCCGTGCTCGCCGACCTGCCGGCGATGGTGCGCGGCGCGGTCACGCCGGCCGGTGCGCCGGCGCCGCGGATCGTGCGGCTGCGGCCGCCGGTGGTCTCGGGGCGCGGCTGAGGCGGGCCATGCCGGTGGCCGTCGCGGAGCGCGACTCAAGAGCGCCATGCCATCGCGTCGATGGCCACCGGACGGAGGCCCAGGATTCCCGTGACCGACAGCGGCTATGAGACGGTGTTCGCCGAGATGTTCGGCTTCGTGCAAACGCACCCGACCTTCGGCGCGGCCTTGCAGGCGAGCGAGGATCCGCGCGCGTTCCGACGCGGCGGCGTCGACTTCTGGAACTTCAAGGCACGGGTCGGGTCGGCGTTCGCGGACGTCGGCGACCTCGTCGAGTTCCAGCACGACCCGCTGTTCCACTTCTGCACCGCGCGCGACTTCGGCCAGGACCGCGAAGCGCTGGCGGCGGCCCACAGCCTGGCCCCGCAGTGGCTCGAGCGGATGCTCGCGGTCGGCGACTCACCGATCGGCTACCGGCCGGGAACGATCCCCGCCGGCGCCTGTTCGGTGTTCCACACGCGCCATGCCGCGCAGCTCGCGTTCCTGCTGCACCACGTCGCACCGCACCGCGATCCGGCGACGCTGCGGATCGGCGAGATCGGCGGCGGTTTCGGCAACTTCGCGCGGCTGTGGGGTTCGGCGATCGGCATCCACGCGTGGACGATCCTCGACCTGCCGTTCATGACGCGGCTGCAGCAGTGGTACCTGCACAAGACGCTGCCGCACGTGCCGCAGGTCGCCGGCAGCGCGGCCGCGGGTCTGCGCTGGGTCGACACCGAGCACCGCAACGAGTTCGTCGACGAAGGCCCCGAGTTCGACGTGCTGATCAGCACGCACGCGTGGAGCGAACTGCCGCGCGACGAATGGCTGTGGTACCTGCACGCGCTGCTGCCGCGCACGCGGCACCTGCTCTACGCGGCGTCGAACGCGACGCCCGATCCCGTGGAGTCGAACTGGCGGCTCGACCGCCTCGCGCGCGAGATGCGGGTCGTCGACGTCTACCACACGCACGGCCGCAGCTCGGTGACGGCGCTGCTCACGGCGAAGTGACCGACGCCGCCCGGCACGCGGGTCGCCACGCCAGGGAATCGCCGCGCGTTCCGGATGCCGCCTGCAGCTGACGATCGGCCTGTAGGCTCAGCGGGCCTTCGTCTGCAACGCATCCTCGATCGCCGACCAGACCTTGCGCCACGGCTGGCGTTCGGCCTCGGGCAGCGAGTCGATCGATGCCCCGCGCACGCTGGCGAAATCGGTGTCTTCGAGGGCGTGCGCGAGCTTCTGACGGGCTGCCGCGGCGGCGGCAGCATCCGCACTACCGAGCTGCGCGCGCCAGTTCGCGACCTCGCGCAACAACCAGGTACGGGCGAGGCCGCGCAGGCGGGCGCGCTCTTCGGTTGCAAGCGCAGGCTCCTTGCCGGAGGCGAGCAGCGCCGCGGCACAGGCCGGGTTGTAAGCACCCCAATCACCACCGACCAGCTCGGGGGCCTTGGCGAGCGTCGCCTCGGTCATCGCCACCACGTCCTGGAAGCGCTGCTGTTGGTAGCCGAGAGTGGCAGCGGCCGCGAACTCGTCGCTCGATGCGGGTGCACGTTCCCTTCGCAGCACCTGCAGCACGGCCGGCCGCTGGTCCGACTGGTCCGACAGCAGGTCGATCTGCTCTTGCGCCCTGGCTGACCACTCGACCGAGAACGCGTCCTTCCTTGCGGCCCAGATCCGGAGTGCCGTGCGGTAGCCGGCGATGGCTTCGTCGAGCTCGCCTTGAACCCTGAGCGCGTTGCTCAGGTTGAAGTGGGCATGTGCGGATTCCGGATCCAGCTCGATCGCCCGGCGGAAGCTGGCGATGGCCTCGTCGAGCTTGCCCTGATCCTGGAGCGCGAGACCCAGGTTGTTGTAGGCGTTTGCATACTTCGGAGCGATCTCGATGGCGCGGCGGCAGCTGGCGATGGCCTCGTCCAGCTTGCCCTGGCTCCTGAGCAATGCGCTCACGTTCGCTCGGGTCAGCGCATCCTTCGGGTCGAGTTCGATCGCGCGCCCATAGCTGGCGACGGCTTCGTCCAGCTTGCCCTGGAGCGTGAGCGCGATGCCCAGACCGTTGTGGGGCAATGCGGAGTTGGGGTCGATCGCGATCGCGCGGCGGAAGCTGGCGATGGCCTCGTCGAGCTTGCCCTGATCCTTGAGCGTGATGCCCAGGTTGGTGTAGGCGGTTGCATGCTTCGGATCGATTTCGATGGCGCGACGGAAGCTGGCAACGGCCTCGTCGAGCTTGCCCTGATGCTGGAGCGCGTTGCCCAGGCCGACGTGGGCCAACGCGAACTCCGGATCGAGCTCGATCGCGCGGCGCCAGCTGGCGATGGCCTCGTCGGGCCTGCCCTGGGTCCAGAGCACTTCGCCCAGATTGTTGTAGGAGTGTGCATCCTTCGGGTCGATCTCGATCGCACGGTGGTAGCTGACGATCGCCTCGTCGAGCTTGCCCTGTTCCGCGAGCGCATAGCCGACATGGAAATGCCAGTGCGCCGATTTGGGGTCTCTCGTGATCAGGAGCCGAAACAGCAGTTCGGACTGCGCCACACGTCCGAGCGCCTCGAGCGCGATTCCCTGACGGTGCAGCACCTCGGCCTGCTCGGGGCGCAAGGCGTACGCTATGCGCCACGTCGCGACTGCCTCTTCGTACTTCGGCTCCGGCAATTGTGCGAGCGACGTGGCTAGCGCGAAGCACAGGTCGAAGTCCTGGGGATGCAGCTGTTGGCCTCGTTGCAGGACGATGACCGCGGCGTCCTTCTCGTTCGCGCGCCACAGCGCTTCGGCCAGCACGCGGCAGCCAGTGGCACTCAGCGTCGCGAAATCAGCCTGCGCTGTCAGCGCGAGCAGCCGCGCCCCTTCGTTCGCGGCATCGGGCAGCAAGGAACGCAGCTGCACTCGCCACATGTTGGCGGCGTCGAGCTGCATCGCGAGCGTGCGGATGCGGGCCGTGCGGGCCGGATCCGGAGGGTCGCTCTCGTTCCGTAGCGCGTCGCGCACCAGCCCCCAATGGTCGAGCGAGGTCGCGAGGTCGGCTTCGATGTCGCCGCGCTGCAGCGAAGCGAGCACGGCGTCGGGCGGGCCGTCGAACATCGAAGTGCTGCCGAGATAGGTGGCGAAGGCCTCCGCGTAGGCTGCGTCGAGTCGGCGGAGCTCGCGGGTCTGCGCTGCCAGGCTGCGCAGGTCGTCGTCGGTCGGGATACGGACGAGCTCGAGACGCTTCTGCATCGCGGCGTCGCGGGCCAGGCGCTGCGCTTCGGCAGCGGCGGCGTGCTGCTTCTGCTGCACCTGCGCCAGAGTCGCGGTTGCCTCGGCGCGCACCGCGGTGTCGACGGCTTCGTCCGCGCACAGCGTCACGACCTGCTCGGCGCCAGCGAGTGCCGCGGCCCACCGCTGTTCGTCCTGCCCCGACGCCTCGGCCTGGCCGAGCGCGCCGCTGGCCGCGGTGCGTGCGGTCGACACGCGCGCCATGACCTGGTCGCGTCGTGCCCGCGCGTTGGCTTCGAGCCACAACCAGGCGCAGGTACCGAGCACGACCAGCAGCAAGGCACCGGCCGCCGCGAGCAGCGTCATGCGGTGGCGGTAGCGCGCTTCGGTTGCGCGCAGCTCCGCCTGTCGCGCGCGGTCCTCGACCGAGCTCAGATACGCGGCGACGCGCTCGGCGACGGCCGCCGCCGACGCCGGCCGCGCGGCGGGCGCCGGCACCAGGCACTGCGATGCCAGCTCGACGATCGCTGCGTCGGCGCCACACGCGGCGAGCCGGGCATTCGCATCGTCGAGCTTGCCGAGCGCCGCCATCACGATCACGTCCTTCGGCTCGCCGACGTACGGCGGCTCGCCGGTCAGGATCTCGCACAGGATCGCGCCCAGCGCGAACACGTCGCTGCGCTCGTCCATCGCCGCGACGTCGCCGCGCGCCTGTTCCGGCGGCATGTAGGCCGGCGTGCCCATGACCGATCCCATCACCGACTGCGAGCCATGGCCCTGGGAGCGCACGGTCTCGATGACACTCAGCACAGAACGTCGTTCGGCCGCGCGTCGCTCGTCGGCGACGCCTCCCGACGCGAGCACCTTGCCCATGCCCCAGTCGACGACCTGCACCTCGCCGAAGGCACCGATCATCACGTTCGCCGGCTTCAGGTCGCGGTGCACGACCCCGCGCGCGTGCGCGTAGGCCATCGTCTGGCAGACGTCCTCGAAGATCGACAGGAACGCGCGCCGGTCGCTGTTCGGCGACTCACGCTCGCTGAGCTTCCTCGCCAGCGTCACGCCCTTCACCAGCTTCATCGCAAAGAACGGCCGCCCGTCGACGATGCCGAGGTCGTAGACCGGCACGATGCCGGGGTGCTGCAGCTGGCCGCCGATCTGCGCTTCCTCGACGAAGCGGTGCAGCACCGCGGGTTCGTCCTTGTACTTCTCGTGCAGGAACTTCATCGCCACGTCGCGGCCGAGATCCTGGTCGTGGGCGCGATGCACCTGCCCGACGCCGCCGCGGCCGAGTTCGCCGTGGATCACGTACTTGCCGGCCTCGCGGCGTTGGTCCGGAGCGAGCGGCTTCAGCATCGGCGACGAGTCGACGTCGCGCAGCGCGATCCTGGGGGTGGAGCCGGTGACGCCGGCGATGCGCGCGAGCACGCTCGCCGACGGGATCGACTCCGAGCCGGCGCCGTAGGCAAGCTCGAGCCCCTTGTCGATGTCGTCGGGGAGCTGGGTATCGGGAGCGGGCTCGTTGGGCTCGGTCATGGGGGTGAGGGCGGCGGGCCGACCGTGCTTCTCAGGACCGGCGATTCTCATCCGGGATTTCCCGGAAACCAATCAGCCCAGCGCCGCCAACAGGTTGCGGCACTCGGCATCGAGGTCGCTGCCGGGTGGGGCGTGAAAGGCGACGGCCTCGCGCAGGCAGCGATAGAACTCGATGCGGGCCTTGCGGTAGGCGTTGTGCACGTCCTGCGCCGGCACCCCCCAGCTGGCTGCGATGTCGCGGATGGCTTCGTCGTCGGCGAACCGCCGTTCGAGCAGCTCGAGGCGACGGCGGCCCGCCTCGCCGTCGCGGAGCGCGAGGTCCCGGTGTCGCTCCTTGGCCTGGAACACCATCGCCCGGGCCCACGAGCGGTCGAATTCGGTCGCCTGGCCGGCGTCATCGGCGATCGTGTTCTCCAGCCAGCCGCTGTCCTCCGGGCGCAGCCGCCCGCGCTCGAGCGCGCGCTTCTCGAAGCGGCAGGCGACGTTGCGCGTCACGCCGAACAGCAGTCCGCGGAACTCGCCGCGGCTCGAGTCGGCGCGCTGCAGCACGCCGCCCGGCTTCAGGCACTCGACGAACACCTCCTGCGAGGCGTCTTCGAGGTCGACGATGAGGTAGCGGCCACGCCAGCGCGAAGCGAGGTAGCCGCGGATCGTCGCGGCGTACAGCAGCGTGAACTTCGAACGCGCCGCCTGGTCCCCGTTTGCAGCGGCGCGCAGCACCGTCCAGCAGGTGTCGTCGGGGACTTCGGCCACCGCCGGAGGCTACCAGCCCGCTGCCTGTGAACCGACATCTCTCACTGGGCGCCGGCGCTGCAGCGCTCGCTGCGGAAGCTGGCTTCGGCGAGGAGCCCCGTGGTCACGGCGAAGGTGAATGCGCAGCGGCCACGTGCCCGCGCCGGCTCCGGCAGGTCATCCGTCGTCCTCGGGTTCCCGCTCGGCATCCCTGCCGCGCGGCAACGGCTGGTCGTCGTCGTCGAGCCGCAGGTACTGCCTGAGCGCCGCGCGAATCACCCCGCCGGCCGACTCGTGGCTGCCGTCCTTGACGCGCGCGTAGACGGCCTGGGCGAGGTTGAAGGGGACGTTGGCGCTGATCGAGGTGCCGCGCTTCTGCTTGTCGATGCCCATCGCCGGTAGTCTCGCAGACCGTCGCGTCGCGCAACAGAAGCCGGCGGCCGGCGGTGGCCAGCGCGGGCCGGCGGCGCCGCCTCGGCTGCGGGAAAACCCCACCCCACCGGACCTTCCGCGCACGCCCCTCAACCCGCGATGGCGCGGAAGCCGATCTACGTCGTGGCAAACGACATGAAGTCGGGACTCGGCACCCAGGAGCTGACACGTCTCGCCATCGCCTGGTTCGCAAGCATCGCCTTCGGGGTCACATTCCTCGTCGCGACGGCCTGCGGCGTGGCGGGTGGTACGGCGTTGTTGCGCGGCATCACCGCGGCGGGCATCGCCATGGTCGCCGGCTGGCTGCTCGCACCGCCGGCACTCGACGTCGTGCTGGCGGCGATGGCGCGCGACGAGGCCCGGCGCAAGGCGGAGTCGGGCGAGGAGGATGAGGCGTGACGGTCGCCGCGCCCAAGTTCCTGCGCACGCAGGCCGAACGCGACCAGCTCGTCGAGCAGTACCTGCCGCTCGTGCGCTACGTCGTCGCGCGGTTGCCGGTGACGATGCCGGGCTCGCTCGATCGCGACGACTTCTACTCGGTCGGCGTCATGGGCCTGATGCACGCGGCGGCGACGTTCGATCCGGCGCGCGGCGCATCGTTCAAGACGTTCGCCTACACGGCGATCCGCGGCGCGATCCTCGACGAGGTGCGCAAGCACGATCCCGTGCCGCGCGGCCGCCGCGATCGCCTACGGCGCATGGAACGTGCCAGCTCGCAGCTGCACGCCGCCAACGACCGTGAGCCGACGCTCGCCGAACTGGCGCAGGCGCTCGACTGCAGCGAGGCGGATCTCGACCAGGATCTGCAGATCCTGCACACCAGCCGCACGCTGTCGCTCGACGAGTCCTACGGCGGCGGCGAGGATACCGGCACGCTGGCGAGCCAGCTGCCGGGCGACACCATCGATCCGAGCCGCGAAGCCGATGTGCGCGAGACGCTGGTGCGGGCGACCAAGGCGCTGGCCGAATTGCCCGAGACCGACCGCCACGTGGTCGTCCTCTACTACCACGAGCAGCTCTACCTCAAGGAGATCGGCGAGATCCTCGGCGTGACCGAGTCGCGCGTCAGCCAGATCCTGACGCGCGCGCTCGAACGGCTGCGGCTCAAGCTCAAGGTTCACCAGGAGTGACCATGGACCCCATCCGCAATCTGCCTGGCATCGTCGGCACCCCCATGGTCCACGACCGCGGGGCGGGCGGACGCGGCAACGGCGGCGCGTTCCGGCGCGCCATGCAGGAAGAACAGGCTGGCGAAGGCGCCGAGCAAGGGGCCGCGGCGCAGGCCGCAGGTCCGATGCGAACGGGACTTCAGCCGCGGCGGGTCGTCGGCCGAAAGGACGATGGGGCGCCGCTCCGGCACATCGACGTGCTGGCGTAGTCGCCCCGTCCCCCCCTGTTTCCCCGCGATGACCGAAGCCCAGAACCCGGGCGTGATCCGCCGCGACGCCGTGCGCTACGTCAAGCAGCCGGCGCTGGTCGACTGCCACGGCAGCGCGACCGATCACGGCGCCAGCCCGATCGCCGTCGTGCCGCTGCTCGACGGCGACCGGATCGCGGGCTTCGAGATCCGCTGCGGCTGCGGCGCTTCGGCGGTCGTCGAATGCGTCTACGGCAAGGAGAGCTGACATGACCCCCCACCGTTTGCGCCGGCTCGGCGCGCTCGTCGCCCTGTTCGCCGCGCTCGCGCTCGGCGGCTGTCGCGCCGCCGCCGACCTGATCTACGAGCCCAAGGCCACCGACCCGCTCGATGGCTACCAGGGCAGTCTGGCGCAGGCCGGCATCAACACCGAGATGGACTGGGGGCCGAAGCAGAACCTGCTGCTCAGCGAGTTCAAGACGCTGCGCGAGACGCATTCGCGGCTCGAGAAGCGCCTCGAACAGGTGCTCGCCGAGAACCAGAACCTCAAGACGCAGCTCGGCGACGAATCGTCGGCGCTGCAGAAGGAGAAGGCGGTGCGCGCCCAGGCCGAGGCCGAGACCGAGCAGCTGCGCCAGCGGCGCCGCGAGCTCGAGGCGCGCATCCTGAGCCTCAGCATCGAGAAGGCCAAGCTCGAGCAGGCCGGCCTGCTGAGCAAGATCGACGCGCTGCGGGCGACGCTCGACCAGGCGTCGCCGAACGCGCCGGCCGAAGCCTCGGCGTCGCCGCCCGGAGGCCGCTGATGAGCGCGTTCGCCCGCGCCGCCGCGACCGTGCTGGCCGTCGCCGCGCTGCTGCCGACCGCCGCCTGCAAGCTGCAACGACCGCCGACGACGAAGGCGATCAACAGCTACCTCGCCGAGCCGCCCGACCTCGCGAACGTGCGCCGCATCATGGTGCTGCCGTTCGGCCGCGAAGCCGGCGTCGACGCCGATCCGCAGGTCGTGCGCGACGCGTTCGTCGCCGAGCTGCAGAAGCTGCGCCGGTTCGAGGTCGTGCCGCTGCCGGCCGATGCGCAGGAGGACGACCTGCTGAACCAGTCCGTGCACCGCGGCCGGTTGTCGACCGAGGCGATGGTGCGGCTGTGCGATCGCTACGCGCTCGACGGCCTGTTCGTCGGCACGGTCACCGCCTGGCGCGCCTACCAGCCGCCGCACCTAGGCATGCGCACGCAGATGATCTCCGTGCACTCCGGCGCGGTCGTCTGGGCCGTCGACGCGATGTACGACAGCGCCGACCGCACGACGATCGACGACCTGCAGCTCTACGCGGCCAGCACGCAGGCCGACGACGGCTCGCTGCACGGCTGGGAGATGAACCTGCTGTCGCCGACGCGGTTCACGACCTATGTCGCGCGGCGGTTCGTCGGCACCTGGGTCGAAGGCTAGCCGAGCGCGCCGCTTTCGCCGTCCTGCGGCGTCAGGCGGGCCGAAGCGTGCTCGGCGGGGCCGAGCGCGCCGCTTTCGCCGTCCTGCGGCGTCAGGCGAGCCGAAGCGTGCTCGG
>CAYMRG010000134.1:0-10987 GCA_964392555.1 uncultured candidatus Brocadiaceae bacterium | reverse complement strand
CCCGCCGAGCACGCTGCAGGGAGCCCGACGCAGCGGGACGGCGAAAGCGGCGTGCCCGGCCGTGGCGGTGGTGGGAAGTCCGGGCTAGGGTGCTCCGAGCTGCGACGTGCTCGCAGCATGACCAAGGAGAGAGTTTCTTGCGCACCCTGCTTCCGTTCCTCACCCTCACGAGTCTCGGCCTGGCACAGTCCGCGTGGCCGACCTACCAGGCCAACCGCTTCCACGACGGCTACCAGCCGGTGGCCATCGACCCGGCAACGCTCAGCCAGCGCTGGGAGGTCTCGCTGCCGGCAGGGATCTTCCAGCAGGTCTGCGCCGCCGACGGCAAGGTCTTCGCCACCGCCCTCAACCGTACGCTCTATGCCCTGGACGCCGCGACCGGCGTGCAGGCTTGGAGCATCGCCTATCCGTCGGCGTTCTCGGTCAACGCCCCCGCATACGACTCGGGCAAGGTCTACCTGCAGACCTGCAACCACTCGACGGACACGTACCTGCGGTGCTACGACGCCGCAACCGGTTCGCTCGTGTTCCAGGCGCCGCATCCGGCCCAATGGGAGAACTACTTCTCGCCCACCATCGTCAACGGCGTCGCCTACGTGAACGCGGGCTACTACGGCGGCATGTACGCGTTCAACAGCAGCAATGGCCTGCAGCTCTGGTCGCAGACCCAGCTTCCGCAATACGACAGGTGGACGCCGGCGGTCGACAACGGCATCGCCTATGCATACATCGGTGGCTACCTCTATGCGCTCAATGCGGCGACCGGCGCCATCGTCTATTCGATCCAGGACACCGGCTTCCAGTGGCAGGGTTGGTCGATGCAACTCGCCCCGGTGCTCGGCGGCCAGCATGACGCGCTCGTGGTGCACTCCGGACGCCTCGTGCGCTTCGACCTGAACCAGCATTCGGTGGTCTACGCGCAGGGGAACGGCTACCAGGGCCAGCCGGCCGTCAAGGATGGGGCCGTCTACGCGATCTACGCCAATGGGCTGCGCGTCGTGGACCAGACCACGGGTGCGCTGCTGTGGTCGTGGAGCAGCCCGACCGAATTGTTGAGCGGCGCCGTGACCCTCACCGATTCGCACGCCATCGTGCACTCGGCGAATCGCACGTTCCTGATCGACCTGCAGACGCACCAGTCGGTCTGGAGCATCGCGCGCGGCGGCAGCATCGCGATCGACGGCGGCACG
Organism: uncultured candidatus Brocadiaceae bacterium; assembly: GCA_964392555.1. Lineage (GTDB taxonomy): Bacteria > Planctomycetota > UBA1135 > UBA1135 > UBA2386 > CAYMRG01. Next base: position 9,797 of record CAYMRG010000134.1, on the reverse strand, counting down.
ATCTACATCGCGTCGGAGAACTACACGTCGGGCACGGTGACCGCGATCGCCTTCCTGCAATTGCCCACCCCGGCAGCCGTGAATCCGGCGCACCAGCAGTTCCTCGGCGCACCGACCCCGGTCACCGTGACCGGCAGCGGTTTCTCGCTCGGGCAGAACCTCGAAGTGCGGTTCGATGGCGTCCCGGCGACCGGCGTCACGGTCCTGGACGACCAGACGCTGACCTGCGTCCCGCCCGTCCACGGTCCAGGCCTCGTCGACATCCTCACCGTCAATTCGATCGGCCAGGGCACGCTCGTCGGCGGGTTCGCCTACACGCCGGCGCTGCACACGCACGGTGAGTGGTTCCCCGGCGGGCACATCGTCCTCTCGTGCTACCAGAATCCGGGCGAGATGCTGTTCTGCGCCTATGGCGACCAGGGCGTGAGCGTCCAGGTCCCGCCGTTCGGCGGCAACCTGGAGGTCTTCCCCCCGACCTTGCTGTTCGCGCTGCCGATCTGGTTGCAGACGCGCTTCGACCTCACCCTGCCGATCCCGGCCAACCCAGGCCTGTCGGGCGCGTCGTTGCGCTTCCAGACCCTCGCCGGCCCCGACGTCCCGATGGGCCTCGCCACGTTCGGCAACGCGCAGACCGTGCAGATCCAGTAGGCGGCGGCCGCGGCGCCGCCGCGAGGCGGCGATCGTCCGACGCACGCGTGGTCCGGTACCAATCCGGTACGAACCTCTGCGTCGGACCGCCACAGGGCACGCAAACCGCGCGAATGGCACGGAAAAGGGTTGGCAGTGCAACCCGCCGGTTCCGTAGAAGGGTCCCTCCCAGACCCCTTCGCGCTCGGCCTCGAGACCAGCTCATGCGGATCCTTCGTTCGCCGTCCCTCCTCGCCGCGACCACGCTGCTGCTCGCGGGCTTGCCGCGACTTGCCGCGCAGGATCCCACGCCACCGGCGCCCACGCCGCCGCCCGCGGCCACCGGCGAAGGTGCCGAGAGCGCGCCGCCGAGCGCGCCCGGCGAACGCCCCGAGGGTCAACCGCGCCGGCGCCGCCAGGCGATCGTCATCGAGGCCGGCACCGTGCATCCGGTCGCGGGCCCGGCGATCCAGGACGGCGTCGTCGTCGTGCGCGGCGAACGGATCGTCGCGGTCGGCAAGCGCGGTGAGGTCGAGGTGCCGCCGAACGCGATCGTCCGCAGCTTCCCCGACGGCCACGTCTATCCGGGCCTGGTCGACGCACAGACCGATGCGTTCGCCGACGACGCGCTGCGGCAGGACGGCAGCCTCGACGGCGGCGCGCAGCTCGCCGACGACCTGCGGCGCCGCTTCGACCGCGACGACGCGCTGGCGGCGGCCGGCATCACGACCGCCTACGTCACGGTGCGGTCGCCGGCGCAACTGCGCGGCCAGGGCGCGGTCGTGCGCCCGCATGCCGACGGCTTCGAGGTCTGGACCGACCACGCACATCCCGCGCTGGAGCTGCGCATGACCAACGGCGCCGGCGCGACCCACCCGCTGCAGCGCCAGCAGCAGCTGCGCGGCACGGGCAGCCTGTTCGAAGGTCTCGACGAGTTCCGCAAGGCGCACACCGAGCACGACGAGGCGGTGAAGAAGTACGACAAGGAGTTCGCCGACTACCTCGCCTGGCACACCAAGAAGAAGGGCGGCGACAAGCCGGCCGAGGCGCCGAAGACCGATGCACCGAAGCCGGCCGCGACGCCGACGCCGAACGAGCCGCCGGGCGGTGCCCAGCAAGGTCCGCCGCGGCGGCGACGCGGCGGCCCCGGCGGTGGCGGCGGCGGCGGCGGCGGGGATGCCGGCGGTGGCGAAGCCGCCGACGTGATCGCGCAGATCGAGCTGCTGGCGGCCGCGGCGCCGCAGGAACCGGCCAAGCAGGAGCCGGCGAAGCAGGAGCCGGGCAAGCCGGATGCGCCGAAACCGGAAGGTGGCCAGCAGCCGGAGGCGAAGAAGGACGAGGCGCCGAAGCGCCCGACGTGGCCCAAGCCCGTGCCGCCGGATCCGCAGAAGGACGCGCTGCTCGCGGTCGTCGACGGGGAACTGACCTTGCGCGTCGAGGCCCACCGGCCCGACGAGGTGCGCGCCGCGCTGCAACTGCAGAAGGAGCACGACGTGCCGCTGCTGGTGCTGACGCAGGCCTACGGCGCGGCGGCGCTCGCCGAGCAGATCGCCGCGCAGGGCGCGCGCGTCGTGCTGACCGAGGTGCTGCCCGACAGCCTGCCGAAGGATTACGACGAATTCGATCCGACGACGCTGCCGGCGCGGCTGCAGGCGGCCGGCGTGCCGTTCGCGATCGCGAGCGGCGGCGCGCGGCGCGCCGACCTGCTGCCGCTGATGGCCGCGACCGCGGTCGGCGGCGGCCTGGCGGCGGACGCCGCGCTGCGCGCGATCACGCTGACGCCGGCCGAGATCCTCGGCGTCGACAAGGACACCGGTTCGCTGGTCGCCGGCAAGTTCGGCGACGTGCTGGTCACGGACCGCCCGCTGTTCGCCAGCGACAGCCACGTGCTGCTGGTGCTCGGCAAGGGCCACATCGAATACGAGGCCAAGTGATGACGATCGCCTTCCCGCTGCGCCTTTGCGCGCTCCTCGTCGTGGCCGGTGCCGTCGCGCCGGCGATCGCCCAGGACCCGGGCGCCGCCCAGAACGCCGCGCGCGACCTGGTTGTGCAGGCCAGCCGGATCGTGCTGTCGCCGGAGCAGACCCTGGCGCCGGGCCGGGTGCTGATCCGCCAGGGCAAGGTCGCCTACGTCGGCAACGACATCCCGTCGGATGCCCGGCTGCGCGCGCGCAGCGTCGACTACGGCGATGCGGTGATCGTGCCGGGCTTCGTGCTCGCCCACACGACGCTCGGCCAGGCGCAGGACCTCGCCGAGAGCGCGCTCGCCTTCACGCCCGACCTGCACGTCGCCGAGGCGTTCGATCCGTGGCAGAAGCAGCTCGACGAGCTGGCCAGCCACGGCGTCACGTCGTTCGCGCTCGGCCCGTCGCCGCGCAACGTCGCCGGCGGCATCGCCGCGCTCGGCAAGCCCGGCAAGCAGCAGGGTCGCATCGCCGCCGACGACCTGCAGCTCGTGCTGTCGTTGAACGCCGCCGCGCGCACCGACGATCGCCCGCCGACGTCGCTGATGGGCGCGGTCGACCTGCTGCGCACGGCGTTCGCGATGGCGCGCGATCCGGCGCGCACCGGCCCCGATGCCGCGGTGCTGCGGCAGGCGCTCGACGGCTCGCGCCGCGTGTTCTGCTACGCCGACAGCTACGCCGAGCTGAACGCGCTGCTGAACCTGTCGGCCGAACTCGGCCTCGCCCCGGTCGTCCTCGGCGGCGCCGAAGCCGACAAGGTGCTGGCGCGGCTGCAGCAGCAGAAGGCCGGCGTCGTGCTGCCGCCGCTCGCGCCGGAGCTGCGGCTGGCGCAGCTCGAGCTGCCGGCCAAGCTCGCCGAGGCCGGCGTGCCGTTCTGCTTCGGCGGCTCGCCGACGCGGCTGCGCATGTCGGCGGTGCTCGCCGTGCGCCACGGCCTCGACCGCAAGGTCGCACTGCAGGCGCTGACGCGCGTGCCGGCCGCGCTGACCGGTCAGCAGGCGAACGTCGGCGCGCTGCGCCAGGGTTGCGCCGGCGACTTCGTCGTCTTCTCGGGCGATCCCCTCGACCTGACCAGCAAGCACGTCGCGACCTGGGTCGACGGCGAACTGCTGTTCGGCAGCCTGCCGGCGAAGCGCGCCAGCACCGCGCCGGCCACCCCAGCCGCCGCCGCCACCGCCACCGGGGAGCAACCGTGATGGAACCCGCCGCGATGAACATCCCCTCCCCCGCGCGCCGCCCGTGGCTCGCGTTCGCCGTCCTCGCGCTCGCCGCCACGGCGGCCGCCCAACAGCACGTCACGGTCTACAAGGGCGCCCGGCTGCTCCCCGGCGGTGCGCCGGCGATCGACAACGGCGTGCTGGTGGTCGCCGGCGGCAAGATCCAGGCGATCGGCGGCGCCGCGACGGCGTTGCCCAACGGCGCCGAGATCGTCGACTGCGCCGGCCGCACGATCACGCCCGGCCTGATCGACGCGTCGTTCCGCGGCGCGTTCGCCGGCAGCGACCAGAACGAGCAGGGCGACGAGGTCACGCCCGCCGCGCGCGTGCTCGACAGCCTCGACCCGACCGACCCGGTGTTCGCCCGCATCCGCGCCAGCGGCGTGACGTCGGTCCACGTCATGCCCGGCACGCGCAACGTCATCGGCGGCCTCGGCTGCGTGCTGAAGACCGCCGGCAAGGATCCCGCGGCGATGGTGCTGAAGCAGGACGCGAGCCTGCGCATCGTCATGGGCGGCGAACCGTCGATGGGCAACCGCGCGATCCGCGGCGGCAACGTCGATTCGATCTACTACCGCCGGCCGACGACCCGCATGGGCGTCGTCTGGGAGGTGCGCAAGGCGTTCTACGCCGCCAAGCAGACGCAGGAGACCAACCAGCCGCAGCCGCAGGCCGCCGATCCCGGCCGCGTCGTGCTGCAGCGCGTGCTGCGCGGCGAACTGCAGACGTTCACCACCGCGCGCTCCGAACAGGACATCCGCACCGCGCTGCGCATCGCCGACGAGTTCGGCTACAAGACCGTCATCGACGAGGCGCAGGACGCCTACATGGTGCTCGACGAGCTCGCCGCCGCGAAGGTCACCGTCGTCGTCGGCGCGCCGAGCGCGACCGCGGTCGCCGGCTCCGGCGCGCAGGACGGCGCCGATCCGCGCTGCGCGACCCTGACGCAGCTCGCGGCGCGCGGCGTGCCGTTCGTGATCACGACCGGCACCAACCTCGCCGCCCTCGACCTCGTCCGCGAGGCGATGTTCGCGCATCGCAACGGTGTGCCGGCCCAACAGGCGCTCGACGCCGTGACGATCCTGCCGGCCAAGCTGCTCGGCATCGCCGACCACACCGGCAGCCTCGCCGCCGGCAAGGACGCCGACTTCGTCGTCTGGTCCACCGATCCCCTCGACCCGGCCGCCGTCGCCGAGTCGGTCCACATCGACGGCAACCCCGTGTCCGCACCCCGATGAACGCCAAGTCTCTCCACGCCGCGGTCGCCGCGGCCATGCTGGCGCTGAACGCCACCGCGCAGGACGTCGTCGCCGTCAAGGCCGGCAAGCTCCTCACCATCACGGGCCCGACCATCGAGCAGGGCGTCGTGCTGATCGAGAACGGCCGCATCCAGAAGATCGCCAAGGCCGGCGAGATCGAGATCCCGTGGACCGCGAAGGTGGTCGACGCGAGCGACAAGGTCGTGATGCCGACGTGGGTGCTCGCCCATTCGCAGAGCGGCCAACGCGGCTTCAACGAGAACATGCAGAACGTGCCGTGGCTGTCGGTCGCCGACGCGATCGATCCGGCCTCGGTGTTCTTCGAGGACGCGCTGCGCAACGGCGTCGGCACGATCCACGTGCTCGCCGGCAACGCGACCCTGCTCGGCGGCCTCGGCATGGTGGTGCGGCCGGCCGGCCGCACCGTCGAGGACATGGCGGTCGCCGCCAACACCGGCATGAAGCTGTCGCTGCTGGCGCAGGGCGGCGGCCGCCTGCAGCAGATCCGCAAGCTGCGGCGCGCGCTCGAGGACGTTCGCGAGTACCTCGCCGATTTCGACCGCCGCAAGGCCGAGTTCGAGAAGGAGCGCGAGGCCGGCGCGATCCCGGCCGACAAGCAGTGGACCGAGGAGTACGACCGGCAGAAGAAGGCCGCCTGCGAGCTCGTGCAGAAGAAGCTGCCGGGCTGGCTGTTCGTGCCATCGGTCGCCGAGGTCGACGAGGCGCTGCGGCTCGCGCAGCAGCTCGACCTGGTGCTCGTGCTCGGCCAGAACATCGACGAGGCCGTGCCGATGCTGCGCAAGTACGGCAAGCCGGTCGTGCTCGACGAAACGATCGAGTACTACGAGACCGACGAGGAGACCAAGGTGGAGCGCAAGCTCTGCAGCGCGAAGCTGCTCGCCGACGCCGGCGTGCCGTTCGCGCTGTCGCTCGGCACCGCCGGTCCGACCAGCTACCCGTGGTGGCAGCTCGGCACCTGCGTGCGCAACGGCGTCGACCGCAAGACCGCGCTCGAGGCGCTGACGATCGTGCCGGCGCGCCTGCTGCACCTCGAGGACCAGATCGGTTCGCTCGCCGAGGGCAAGCTCGCCAACCTGCAGGTGCTGAGCGGCGATCCGCTGCAGGCGACCAGCTGGGTCGAGACCGTGCTGCTCGAGGGCGAAGTCGTCTACGAGCGCAGCAAGGACCAGCGGCTGCAGTACCTGTTCGCCGCCGAGCAGGCGCGCCTGAAGAAGGCCGCCGGACCGGAGGCGCCGAAGGATGGCGCGGCGCCGGAGGGCGCGGCGAAGCCGGGCGACGCGAAGCCGGGCGAGGCGAAGGCCGGCGCGCCAGCGCCGACGCCGGGCGGCGAAGGCGGCACCGGGACCCCCAAGGACGGAGCGCGCTGATGCAACGTGCAGCTCGCACCGTGCTCGCCGTGGCGGCCGCGGCCGCGGTGACGCTCTCGTTCGCGCGCGCGCAGGACGCTTCGGCTCCGCCCGAGCGCGACTTCGCCGTGCACTGCGGCACGCTGCTGGTCGGCGACGGCACGACCGTGCTGCGCAACGCGTGGCTGGTCGTGCACGACGGCAAGGTCCAGTCGATCGGCACGACCGCGCCCGCGGCCGACCTGCCGGTCGTCGACGCCCACGACAAGGTCGTGATGCCGGGCATCGTCGCCGTCGACACCGACCTCAGCTCCGCCGCCGACTCCGACCTGCAGGTCACGCCGGACGCGCTCGCGGTCGACGCCTTCGACTTCGACAAGAAGCAGCTCGCGGCGCTGCAGGGCGGCGTGACGACCGCCTACCTGTCGCCGGGCCGGCTGCGGCTGGTCTCCGGCCAGGGCGCCGTCGTCAAGCTCGCCGGCCAGGACATCGTCGAACGCATCCTCACCGAGCACGCCGCGCTGCGCATCGACTTCACCGACAGCGCCGTGCAGGCGCCGCGCGTCTTCGAACCGACGCCGCACCCGACCAGCGAGGATCCGCTGGAGCCGGCGCGCATCCAGCTGCCGACGTCGCGGCTGTCCGTGCTCGCCGAGGTCCGCGCGCTGTTCGCCGCGGCGACCGACAAGGACACCTCGCCCGGCGGCGAAGGCCCGGCCGAGAACCGCTACGACGAGCGCCCGCTCGCCGACGCCGTCGCCGGCAAGCTGCCGGTGCGCGCCGCCGCCCAGCGCGGCCAGGACCTGCGCCGCGCGCTGACGCTGCAGAAGGAACTCGGCCTGCGCATGGTGCTCGAGGACGCGCAGGAGATCGCGCCGCTCGCCGCGCAGGCGGCGCAGCAGAAGGTCGCCGCGACGTTCCGCGTGCCGGTGCCGTTCGGCCTGGTAACGCCCGGCAACGAAGACCATCGCCGCGAGGTGTTCGAACCGCGCGCCGACGCCGCGGCCAAGGCCGCCGCCGCCGGCATGCTGGTCGGCCTCGCCCCCGCCGCCGGCGTGTCGCCGCGCGACTGGCTGCTCGCGGTCGCGGTCGCGGTGCGCAACGGCCTGCCGACGGCGCAGGCGCTGCGCGCGGTCGGCGCCGACGCCGCGACGATCCTCGGCGTGCAGGACCGCGTCGGCACGCTGGCGACCGGCAAGGACGCCGACTTCGTCGTCCTCAGCGGCGACCCGCTCGCGGTCGGCACGATGGTCGAAGCGACCTGGATCGACGGCCGCCGCGCCTGGGCGCGCAAGACCGCAAGCCACGCGCTGGCGGTGCGCACCGGTCGCATCCACGACGCGACCGGGCACGTGTTCCGCAACGGCGTGATCCTCGTCCAGGACGGCCGCATCAAGGGCGTCGGCGAAGAGCTGGCGATCCCGTACGGCGCCGAGGTGATCGACGTGCCGGATGGCGTCATGACGCCGGGCTTCGTCGACGCGTTCTCGCACCTGGGCCTCGCCGGCGAAGGCACCGGCGTGCCCGGTGGCGCCCCCGAGCAGCGGCTCGACGAGGCGATCGCCTGCGACGATCCGATGTTCGCGCCGGCCCTCGCCGAGGGCCTGACCACCGTGCTGGTGTCGGGCCGCGACGGCGGCTTCGTCGGCGGACGCGTCGCCGCGATCAAGCTCGGCGCCGCCGACCGCGACGCGATGGTGCTGCGACCGATCGCCGGCCTGCGTGTCGCGTTCGACGCGATCGGACCCGACGCGGTGAAGCCGCTCACCGACCTGCTCGGCCGCGGCAAGCAGTACGTCGAGCTGTGGCGCAAGTACGAGAAGGACCTCGCCGAGTGGCGCGCCGGCAAGCAGCCGGCCGCGGCCGAGCCCGCGCCGGCGCCGACCACCGAGGAGGCGAAGGCGCCCGAGGATCCGATCACCGGCGTCTGGGAGGCCGAGATCGATCTGCAAGGGCGCTTCCAGATCAAGGTCGCGCTGAACCTGAAGCTCGAGGGCACCAAGGTCACCGGCTCGATCGCGCTGGCGTTCGGCGAGCGCGACATGCCGCCGCAGGACATCTCGAACGGCACGTTCGAAGGCGGTGTGCTGAAGCTCGAGTTCCGCGGCATGGGCGGCTCGGCGACGCTCGAGGCGACCGTCAGCGGCGACACGTTCACCGGCAAATTCAACCTCGGTCGCATGGGCGAGCAGGACGTCACCGGCAAGCGCACCAGCAAGACGCCGGGCGCCGCACCGACGCGCCGGCGCGCCGCGCCGAAGGCCGGCGAGAACGGCGAGCCCAAGGCGCCCAAGGTCGACGAGTCGCTCGAACCGATGCGCGCCGTGCTCGAGAAGCGCGCGGCGCTGGTCGTCAAGACGACGCGCGCCGCGGCGATCGGCGCGGTCGTCGAACTGCTCGAGAAGGAGCAGGTGCCGTACGTGCTGCAGCAGGCGGACGACCTGCTCGACGACCCGCAGGCCGCCAACGGCAGGCACCCGCCGATCCTGGTCGGTCCGGACACGGTCGAGGAGCAGGAGAACGGCGAGCTGCGCTGCGCGGCCGCCGAGTTCGGCGACCGCGGCCCGGTGCTGTTCGGCAGCGGCGCGTGCGCCGGTGCCCGTTACCTGCCGATGCAGGTCGCCTACGCGGTCCGCTACGGCCTCAGCCCGGCCGACGCGCTCGCGGCGCTGACGCTGTGGCCGGCGCAGGCGTTCCACCTCGACGACCGCATCGGTTCGCTGCAGAAGGGCAAGGACGCGGACTTCGTCGTGTTCTCGGGCAATCCGTTCGAACCGCAGAGCCGCGTGCTGCTGGTCGTCTGCAACGGCCGCGTCGTCGTCGACAACCGCGAGGGCAAGCAATGATCCGCCGATCCCCGGTTGTTCTGGCTCCGTTTGCTCTGGCCGTGGTGTTGTCCGCCGGCGCGCTGCTCGCCCAGGACCCGCCGCAGGCCGCGCCGCCGGCTGCCGCGACGGCCGCGAAGCCCGATGCGCCGCAATTCGAGGTCTGGCATCCGCGGCGGCCGAAGACCGAGCAGGACTACCAGGTCGCGAAGTGGGGTCCGCGCGGGCTGCCGAGCCCCGGCTACGCGTTCCGCGCCGCCAAGGTCGTGCCGATCACCGCGCCGCCGATCGACGACGGCATCGTCGTCACGAAGAACGGCGTCATCGAGGCCATCGGCCGCGCCAAGGACGTCAAGGTCCCGGCCGGCTACGAGCTGATCGAGTGCGGCGACGCGATCATCTTCCCCGGCTTCGTCGAGCTGCACTGCCACATCGCCAGCGAGAGCTTCGACCTCAACGACACCGTCCACCCGACCAACCCCGAGTTCCGCACGCTCGACCTGATCGGCATGGAGCACGACCAGGTGCGCACGGCGCG
>CAYMRG010000133.1:0-11012 GCA_964392555.1 uncultured candidatus Brocadiaceae bacterium | reverse complement strand
CGCGGCCGGTTTCGACGGCGTCGAGCTGCACTACGCGCACGCCTACACGATGGCGTCGTTCCTGTCGCGGACCAACGTCCGCGACGACGGCTACGGCGGCTCGCGCAAAGGGCGGCTGCGGCTGCCGCTCGAGGTGTTCGCCGCGGTGCGCAACCGCGTCGGCCGCGACTTCGCCGTCGGCGCGCGCGTCCGCGGCGACGAGGGCATCGACGGCGGCAGCCGCATCGACGACGCGTGCGCGCACGGCGTCGCGTTCGCGCAGGCCGGGTTCGACTTCCTGTCGATCAGCAAGGGCGGCAAGTTCGACGACGCGCGCCAGCCCAACGTCGGCGAGGCCGCGTATCCCTACACCGGCCCGTCGGGCCACGAATGCATGCCGACCGTGCGCAGCGACGCGCAGGGGCCGTTCGGCCGCAACGTCCACCTCGCCGCGGCGATCCGCGCCGCCGTGCGCGCCGCCGGTTGCACCACGCCGATCGTCACCGCCGGCGGCATCTGCCACTTCGCGCAGGCCGAAGCGATCCTGCAGGACGGTGCCGCCGACCTGATCGCCGCCGCCCGCCAGAGCCTCGCCGACCCCGACTGGTGGCAGAAGATGCGCCTCGGCCGCGGCGGCGAAGTGCGCCGCTGCAAGTTCACCAACTACTGCGAAGGCCTCGACCAGAAGCACAAGGAAGTCACGTGCCAGCTCTGGGACCGCGAGTTCGCGACGCCCGACGCGGCCAGCGTGCCGCGCAGCCGCGACGGCAAACGGCGGTTGCTGCCGCCGGCGTGGTCGTGAGCACCCTGTTCGCGCTGCTGCCGGCCGGCACACCGCTGCCGGGCGAACTCGCGACGCCGCCGCCCCGTCGCTACCCGAAGGCCGACGATGGGGCCCACCTGCTCGGCCTGGTGCGCGCCGGCCGGGATCGCGCCGCGACGCGCTGGCTGCCGGGTGCCGTCAAGGCAGTCCTCGTCGGCGCGATCATCGGCGCAATCACCAACGGCGTGCTCGCCGGAGCCTTCGCCATGTTCGGCGGCCTGGTCGGCCTCGCGATCGCGTTGGGGGCCGGTGTCGGGGCGTTTCTCGGCGGCTTCACCGCGGCGATGACCGGGACGGAGGTCGCTCGCGACGAGGTACGCCGGCTGGCTGTGGCGGTGCAGCCCGGCGACACGCTGCTGCAATGGGACGGCGTCCGCGAACACCTGGTGGCCTTGCGAGCGCACTGCGAACGGCTGGGCTTCGCGAACTCGCTCGCCGACTGACGCCGGGCTGTCGGGATCGGTGCGCCGAGTTCCCTGACGAGGCCTCGGCGATGGCGGCTGCGGGTGTAGATTGTGCCCACCATGCGCTCGAACCCATCCCGTCGCACGTTCCTGATCGGTGGCGCGCTCGCTGGCAGCGCCGCAGTCCTCGGCTCGAATGCGCACGCCGCCATGCCGGCGCCGCGGCGGCCGCGCTCCCCCAACGACCGCCTCCGCATCGGCGTCGTCGGCTGCGGCGGCAAGGGGCTGAGCGACATGCAGGCCTGTGCGAAGACCGCGGACATCGTGGCGCTGTGCGACGTCGACCAGAGCCAGGCGGGCAAGGCGCGCGAAGAACAGCCAAAGGCCAACTTCTACGACGATTGGCGCGATCTGCTGGACCACGAGAAACTCGACGGCCTGGTCGTGAGCACGCCGGACCACAGCCACGCGGGGCCGGCGCTGGCGGCGATGGCGCGCGGCATCCATGTGTTCGTGCAGAAGCCGCTGACGCACACGGTGCAGGAAGCGCGGTTGCTGCTGGCGGCGGCGAACAAGACCGGCGTGGTGACGTCGATGGGCAACCAGGGCACGTGCCTCGACGGCTTCCGCACGGCGGCCGAATGCGTGCGCGCCGGCGTGATCGGCAACGTCCGCGAAGTGCACGTCTGGACCAACCGCCCGGTGTGGCCGCAGGGCCTGACGCGGCCGACGCACATCGACGCGATCCCGGCGACGTTTCGTTGGGACCTGTGGCTCGGGCCGGCAGCGTATCGGCCGTTCGCGGCCGGCGAGAAGGACGGCAAGTTCAAGGGCTACGCGCCGTTCCAGTGGCGCGGCTTCTGGGACTTCGGCACCGGCGCGCTCGGCGACATGGCGTGCCACATCGCCAACCTGCCGTTCTTCGCGCTCGAGCTCGACGCACCGACGTTGGTCGAGGCGACCGGCGAAGGCGCCACCGACGAGAGCGCGCCGACGCGCTCGTCGATCCGCTTCTCGTTCCCGGCGCGCGGCAAGCGCGGCCCGGTGACGATGCATTGGTACGACGGCGGCAACCTGCCGCCCGCGGACCTGCTGCCGGGCGTCAAGCTGCGCAGCGGCGGCTTCCTGCTGGTCGGCGACAAGGGCAAACTCTATTCGCCGACCGACTACGGCGAGACGTTCGAGCTGCACCCCAAGGAGCAATTCGAGGGCTTCGCGATGCCGGCGCCGACGCTGCCGCGCTCGCCGGGCATCCACGACGAGTGGCTGCAGTGCATCGTCGCGAAGACGCAGCCGATGGCGAACTTCGCGTATGCGGCGCCATTCACCGAATCGATGCTGCTCGGCAACCTGGCGCTGCGCACCGGCGAACGGATCGAGTGGGACGCCGTGGCGATGAAGGTCAAGAACTCGTCGCGCGCGCAGGAGCTGGTCGGCAAGCAGTATCGCCGCGGCTTCGAGCTGACGGTCGTCTGACCGCGGCGCGCGACGCAGCGAGGCGCCGGTGTTGCCCGCCACCAAGCTCGTGCTCGTGAAGCTCGCGCACACGCTCGTCTGGGCCGTGTTCGCGGGCTGCATCGTCGCGATCCCGATCCTCGCGCACCTGCGCCTCGCGACAGCGACGTGGACGGCGGTGGCCATCGTCGCCGTCGAGGTCGCGGTGCTGTGCTGCAACCGCATGCGCTGCCCGCTGACCGACGTCGCCGCGCGCTACACGAGCGACCGCCGCGCCAACTTCGACATCTACCTGCCTCTCTGGCTCGCACGGCACAACCAGGCGATCTTCGGGCTGCTCTACGCGGCCGGCGTCGTCTTCGCGGCGATCGTCGCGGCCACCGGTTGAGCCGGGTCGCTTTCCCGACACTGGCGGCGCCCGTTTCGGCTTCGATACTCGAGCCGCAGCGATGCCACGCACAGGCGTCCTGCCGCCCACGGATCCACCATGAAGAAGCCCTTGCTCCCCTTCTCGCTGTTCGCAGCTCTCGCCACCACCGCCATGGCCCAGGTCCAGGACGTGGGTCTGACGATGGACGGCGGCCTGCTGACGGTCATCTACGGCCAGGATTGCGGCGCCGTGAACTGCACGCCGATGTTCGGCGGCAACATCGGCGGCGGCGGCACGCGTTCGCTGATGCAATACAGCGCGCCCGCGACGCTCTACGTCATCGCGATCGGTCTGCCCGGTCCGTGCGTCACGATCCCGGGGTTCGCCAATCCGCTGCTGCTGCAGGACCCGGTGGTGCTCGGCTTCGGCGTCACGTCGGCGCCGCCGCTGATCCCGCTGCCGTGCCAGCAGGGCGTCGCGTCGGAGTCGTTCACGCTGCCGGCGACCGTGCCCACCGGCTTCGTGTTCCGCGCGCAGTCGCTCGGCGTGTCGCCGTCGACCGGGACGTTCGCGTTCGGGCCGGCGATCGAGATCACGACGGTCTGAGCCCGCCACCGCACCCGCGTCGGCGACGACTCACCGCAGCACGTAGCCGACGCCGTGCACCGTGTGCAGCAGCTGTGGCGACGACGGATCGGCCTCGAGTTTCTTGTGCAGCTGGAACACGTGCGTGTCGACGGTGCGCGTGGTCGGCATCGCGTCGTGCCCCCACACCGCGCGCAGCAGCTCCTCGCGCGTCTGCGCCTTGCCGCGGTGGCGCAACAGGTGCGCCAGCAGCTCGGCCTCCTTCGGCAGCAGCCGGAACGTCTCCTCGCCGCGCTGCACGCTGTGTCCGGCGAGGTCGACCTCGGCGTCACCCAGCCGCAGCCTCGCCGTCGGCTGCTCGGCGCGCCGCTGCACCGCGTCGATGCGCGCCGCCAGCTCGTGCACGCTGAACGGCTTCACGACGTAGTCGTCGGCGCCGAGCTTGAGCCCGAGCACGCGCTGCTCCACCTCGCCGCGCGCAGTCAGCACGATCACCGGCGTCTTGTCGCCGCGTCTGCGCAGCGCCCGCAGCAGATCGAGGCCGTCGCCGTCGGACAGCCGCAGGTCGAGCAGCACCATGTCGAAGCGCTGATCCTGCAGCGCGCGCGCGGCGGCGGCGCGGCCGTCGGCGGTGCGCACGATCCACGCGCGACCGGCGAAGTAGTCGGCGAGGCTCTCGCGAATGCTCGCGTCGTCCTCGACCACCAGCAACTGGTTCACGAAACCTCCTCGCGCTGCGCCGGCAGCGTCAACGTGAACACCGCGCCGCCGCCCGGTCGATCGTGCACGGTCACGCGGCCGCCGTGCGTCATCGCCGCCGCAGCGACCAGCGCAAGGCCGAGGCCGCTGCCCGGCGTGCCCGACGGCGCGTCGCTGCCGCGCACGAACGGCTGGAAGATGCTCGCGCGGTCCGTGGCCGGCACGCCGGGGCCACGGTCGGCGACCTCGACGACCAGCTCGTCACCGCTGGCGAACGCGCGCACCGCGACGGTCGAACCGGGCGGCGCGTACTTGGCCGCGTTCTCGAGCAGGTTGCGCAGGGCGCGGCCGAGCACGTCGACGTCGCCGACGATCGTCGGCAGCACGCGCGGCGCGTCGATGTCGACGCGCTGGGCGACGAGGCGCAGCGCCGGGCGCCCCTGCCGCAGACCGTTCGCCAGCAGCGTGCGTGCCGGCACCGGGGCTCGGCACAACGGCGCTCCGTTCTGCAGCCGGCCGAAGTCGAGGATGCGTTCGACCTGGTCGGTCAGCCGCAGCACGTCGTGGTGCAACGCGCGGAGGTAGTGTTCGCGGCGTTCGGGCGGCACGTCGCCGGTCGCCAGCATCTCGGCCTTCAGCGACAGCGCGGTCAGCGGCGTGCGCAGCTCGTGGCTGACGACGTCGACGAAGTCGGCGCGCAGCCGGACCAGCTGGGATTCGCGCCGCGTCAGCCGCAGGAGCAGCAGGTTGCCGAGCACCAGGGTAACCAGTGCGAGCACCAGGCTGGCGCGCGCAGCGATCGTCAGCAGCGCGCTGGTGCGCGTCGCGGTCGGCGTCGCGTGCCATGCTTCGCCCAGCGCGGTGACGATGCGGGTCGGCGCGTCGCCGCCACCGCCGACCGACAGCGCGAGCGACGGCTCCCGCTGCCGGACCTCACGGAAAGCCGCGGTGCGCGCCCGCTCGACGAGCACGGCGGGCAGCGCGATGACGCGCCCGTCGTCGCTCGGCAGCAGAACGCCGCCGTCGCCGTCGGAGGACGGGGCTGTCGCGACCGGAGTCGCCGCGTGACGTTCGGCCGCGTTCGCCGCCGCGCGGAGCGCGAGCAACGTGTCGTCGGGGAGCTCGTCGCCGGTGATCGTCGCCAGCTCGTCGAGGACGATCGGCACCGCCGCCGCCGGCGCGCGCTGCAGCGCCTGCGCGAGCTCGCCGGAGAACGTCGGCCGCGACGCGGTGGCGCGCGACAGTCGCACTTCGGCGAGCAGCGCCAGCGCGGCGAACGGCACCGGACCGCAGCGGTCGCCATCGTGCAAACTGCGCGCGCGCTGCAGCAAGTCGCGGGCGGCGGCGGTGTCGTCGGTCGCGCGCGCCTCGACGTAGCGCAGCCAGCCGATCGGCGTCAGCGAGCCGTCCGCCGTCGCATGGGCGAAGAACGGCAGCGCCTCGGCGACGGCGTGGTTGTCGAGCCGCGCGATCGCGGCCTGCTCGGCGATCGACGCCGTCGGCGGCGTACCCGCGGCGGCCAGCGAAACCCCGCTCGCGAACGGCCCGACGACGCGCCGTTCGCCATCGAGCTGCAGCGCGAGACCAACGGTCACGGCCGCGGCGTGCAGCCGCTCCAGCAGCGTGCGTTCGGCCAGAGCGAGCGCCTGCTCCGCGGCGCTCCGTTCGTCGGCTTCGGCGCGCGCGACGACGCCGCCTGGCACCAGCCAAAGCCACGCGAGGCCGAACACCGCCGGCAGCGCCAGCGTCAGCGCGAACCAAAGTCCGAGGCGGGCGGGGCCGGGTGTCACGCCCGCGATCCTAGACGTAGCGCGCGGCGGCAGGTCATGGGGTTGTCAAAGCTGGCGATCGGCCGCGAAACGGCGCGAGCTTTCACAGGCCCATGACACCTCGCCACCGGCGAATCCCGTCAATGCCCACATGGCAACGAGATACCTGTTGGGCGCGGCGCTGGCCGCGTGGTTCGCGACCGCGGCGATGGCGCAGGACGGCAACGTCGCGGCGCACCTCAGTGCGGCGGCGCTCGCCGAAGCCAAGGGCGACTACGCGGCGGCACTTCGCGAGCTGGAGGCCGCCGAGCAGGGCGCCGACGATACGACCCGGCAGCAGGTCAGGGCGTCCGTCGCTCGACTCAGACAACGCATGGGGCAGACGCCGCAGACCCAGGAGCCAGCGCGCGATCCGGTGCAGCGCCTGATCGACACGCTGGATACGGGTTCGGACGCGGATCCGGCGGTCACGGCGGCGTGGACGCAGCTCAACCAGCTCGGCGCGCTCGCCGTTCCACCGCTGCTCGAACGGCTGCCGCAGCTGGGACCGTTCGGCACCAGGAACGCACTCAACCTGCTGAGCAGCGTCGACGATGCTCGCATCGCGCCTGTCCTCGCGCGGCTGCTGGGTCAGGGAGACCCGGGCCTGGCGATCACGATCGGGCTGCAGCTGGCGGAGATGAACCAGGCGACGGCGCTCGCGCTGGCGACCACGATCGCATCGGGTGACTACCCGGCCGCCGTTCAGCTCCAGGCGATGGACGTCTTCATCAAGTCGTCGACCCGGCAGGAAGCGGCACGACAACTGCTCCAGAAGCTGCTCACCGAGCCCGCCGCGTTCGACGGGCTGATGGATCGCATCGAGCGCGGGCTCCCGGTGGGCGACGAAGCGCTTGCGCAGATCGCCACCCAGGCGGTGGAGCAGACGAAGTACCGGGCCGTTCGCCACCGACTCCTGCACGACGAGAACCTGACCGAGGAGCGCGCGCTCGCGGCAATGCGCGAACTCCCCGACGCCTGGCGCGCGAGCGTCGGGAGCGAGCTGGCGACGACCCACAGGAGCTGGGTGAACGTCGGCATCATCGTGCTCACCGTCGAGCCGGATCGACTCAACGGTGAGTGGGTAGGCGGGATGGAGTGGTGGCGTGGTGGCGACGAAGCGGCGAAGGTCATCCTCGACGCCCGTCCGGTCGCGGAGCGCGCGCGGCGGAAGAAGGGTTCGCGCAACGAAGGCCTGTCGGCCATCGCGAGTTCAGCCCTCAGCCAGATGATCACCGCTGGCTGGCGCATGAGCGCCCCGCTCGAACCGGCGATGATCGCGATGGCGCGGGACGCAGGGTGGAGCACCTTCGTAGCGGCGCTGCCGGTCGACGGCGAGGCACGCGCGCTCGCCGTCTGGCGCCAGTTGGGGCCGAACGATCGCTTCGAACTCGTCGACAGCGCCGTGCGACTGCAGCGCCCGTGGCATCACCTGGTCGTCGAGCAGTTGGCGACGCTCACCCAGCCCGACGGACTGCGCCGCGAGTGGGTCGCCCGCGACTGGCGCGCCGTCGACCCTGAGACGACGGCGCTGTTCGCACGGACGGTCGCGCGCTGGGAGCGGGAATGGCCAGCGGCACGCTCGAATGCAACGACCACGACCATGGCATCCGCCCAGACCAACTGGCGGATGCCGCTGAACGAAGCGTGCGGCACGTTCGGGCTGCCGATCGCCGTGCTGCAGCCGCTGGTCGACGCGCACGACGCAGATGCTTGGTTCCAGCTCGCCAGAACCGAACCCGAGGCGGCGCTGACCGCGGCGATGAGCTGGCCCGACATTTCCGCCATCGCCGGCCAGCTGAGTTTCACGATCCCACGCCATGGCGATGCCCGGTACGTCGAACTGCTGATCAGGGCCATGGCCAGCATCGCGGCAAACCACTCGGGTTGGAGCAGCGACGTGGTGCCCTTCCTGAAGTCCGTCGGCGCCGGGATGCCCGCCGTGATCGCACTCGCCTCGCCGACGCGGCACCCGGGCCTGTCCGGCTCGCAGCACGACACCGCCCTTGCCGCCGCCTACAGCGCCCGCGTCGCCGATCTGCCGGAACTGCTCGCCCTGATGCCCCAGCTCGACGACGCACTGAACAAGGTCCTGATGGATTCGCTGACCCGGCAACTGCGGCCCGAGCACGCCCCGACGCTGCGGCAGGCGCTGGGCCGCCTCATCGACGGTCCGCTCGCCGTCCGCGCCGGCGTGAACTGCCCCGAGCCGTTCCAGGCCGAGCGACTGCTCGAAGCTCTCACCAACCTCGGCTGCGAAGACGCCATCGCCGAGGCCCGCCGGATCCTGGCGCACGAGGACGTGTCCGCCAGCCTCGTGGAGCGGGCCGCGATCACCTGCGTCGAGCTCGCGCGCACCGACCGCAAGCAGCTGCTGTCGACGCTTCTCGCCGACGAACGTCCGCTCGTCGTGCAGCAGGCGCTGCACGCCACCGATCTCGGTCAGGACGTCGAGCTGCGTAGCCTGGGCGCCGCGGCGGTGCGACGGCTCGGTGACAAGCTTTGGTCGCTCGACAGGATGCTCGAGAACTTCGCGCCAGAGATCCGGCTCGCGTTCGCCAAGTCGATGATCGAGGATGCCCGCTTCGCGACCTTCTCCGCCGGCGTCTGCCAGAGCCTGCTCGCGGTGATCGGCGCCCCGAAGGACGGAGCGCTCGCACCGGCGATCGCCCGCGCCGCCAACCATCCGTCTGCCGACGTCAGACAGGCCACCGCGACCGCGCTCGGCCGCACGTTCTCGAAGCAAGCGGTTCCGTTCCTGCTCGAGCTGCTGAAGGACGACGACGACGCCGTGCGGGAGACGGCCGACAAGTGCCTCAAGGAGATCGCCAGCTACCTCGAGGCGAAGGCGAAGTGGGACGTCCTGCTCAAGTGAGCAGCACGCCGCGCACAGGCCACAGGCTCACTCCGTCAACGTCACCAGCCGCCGATCGCTGCCGCTGAAGTTCGGCAGCAACGGGCAGGGGCTCGACGACGTGCCGACCAGGATCCACTGGTATTCGAGCTGCACGCCGAGCAACTGCGCATCGCACGGCACGACCAGCGGGAAGCTCGCGTCGCCCGCCGCGACCGGCACGACGAACGTCAGCATCGCCTAGATCAGCGCGCAGCCGCAGCCGAACGGGCGACGCTGTCGATCTCGGACCTGCGCCAATTCACGACGCCCGCCGGCATGGTGAAGTGGGACTTCCCGACCATCGCGGGCATGCCGCAGGTGCACTTCCAGGCAGCGGTGTTCGATCCGTTCGCGCCGACGCCGTGGCCGCTGCCGACCACGCCGGTGGAGACGGTGGTCAGGGTGCCCTGACCGGCTCGAACACGCCGGCTCGCGAGAAGTCCGGGCCAGGTCACTTCGGGTCGATCTGGATCTGGCGCGAGCCGTGCTTCTTGCCGAACGAAACCTTGTCGACGCGGGCCCGTACGACGTCGCCGACTCTCACGACCAACTTCAGGTCCTCGCGATGATCGAGGCCGTAGACAATGCACTGCCCACCGGCATCGGTCGTCCCGTGGTGCAGCAATTCATCGAACCGCGCGGTTGGGTCATTGGCACTGATCACCCTGCCGTTCCGTGGATCGCTGAAGGTGTCGCCCAGGTTCCTCTGGTTACCCGGATCGATCACCATAACCGTCGCATGGGCGACTGGCAGCCCCGAGGCATCCAGCACCTGCACCATCATCGGCACCATGCGCTCCATCTCCACTCGCAAAGCTTCCATGCCGTCCGCAGCGACGAAATCGATCCACGCGAAGCGAAGGGTTGGATCCTTGGCCATCACACCCAGTCGCTCGGCGCCACGCGGCACGCAATCGATCCGCAACCGACCGTCCTCGTGCTTGCCCGGGAAGCGCAATTCATGATCGCGGCTGCTGAAGCCGAGCGGCCTATCGAGTGCGTGGTAGCAGACGGCGTAATCTTCGACCGGTTCGCCCGTGCTGGCGACGACGACGCGGAGATCGACGGTCAGCGCACGGCGCAGCTGGACGCGCACGTCGTGATCGCCCCAGGCATGTTCGTCGGGCAACACCGCGCGTTCGCAGGGTCCGGGTTCGCGGACGAAGAGACGCACCTTGGCGGGCGCCCTCTCGACACGATAGATGCGAAACGTGCCGTCCTGACGGGACCTCCCGCTGGCAATGCGTCCGGAACCGCTCAGCTCCGCCTCCAGAGTGACCCCCGCGGTCGGCGCGCCGGTATCGTCGACGACCACGCCGGCGATGTAGGGCTCCTGGTGGACGATGATCGTCACCGGTTGCATGGGGCCATTGTCGGGAATCGTGATCTTCACCGGTTCGACCAAGTTCCACTCCCTGTTCGCGATGTCCACGTGGAATGAACCCGGTGGCAATGGCCCTTCGCCCGTGAACAGGCCGTCCGCACCGCTCACTGCATAGCGAACGCTATTTGCTGCGCGGTGTATGGCTCGCTGGGGAGATGCCTGCGCCATCCTTGGCCCAACGGCAACTTGCGCCCTCGACTCCGAATCAAGAGGCAGTGGCATGCCGGTGATACCGACTTGGATGCCCGGCACCGGCTGCCCATGGTCGTCCACGACCTTGCCGACGGCCACCACGCCTGGATACAGCCTGACGTCACCGACGTCTTCGACCACGCCCGCCAGCAAGCTCCTCCACCGGCCGGTACGTGGCCAGCACCCGGCATGTGACGCATCGAAACCGACCTGGTAGTCCTCACAGGCCAGAACGCGGACCGAGAACAGACCGTCCTCTCTGGTGGTGAACGGCGACGGCCGCAACAGCTCTTTTGACAATTGGTCGTCGCGTGATCCCCCCCACGCGTCCAGCTCGATCTTGCAGCCCGCAAGCGGCCTGCCGGTCTCGCCATCGACGCAGCGCCCCTTCACCACGGCGCTGATCGTGTCGAGCTC